>DATHGU010000027.1:0-10977 GCA_035317495.1 Solirubrobacteraceae bacterium | reverse complement strand
TGAGCCCGTTCGACGAGCCTGAGCGAGCTGTCATAGAAGCTTTGTAGCGCACGACGCTGCGGTGCACTGCGTCCCTGGCCCGCGGCTCGGGCCGTGTCGAGCGACGCGTACGCTTGAGCGGTGCTCACGCTCCCGGCATCGGCCTCGATCGGCGACAGCATCACCTCGTTCTTCAACGCCGCCGGGCAGTTCTTCTCTGACCTCGCGGCCGTCAACTGGGGCCTGTTGCTGCTTGGCCTGCTGTTCTTCGGGCTCAACCTGACGCTGCGCTCGCGCGGCTTCTTCAACAGCCTGCGCGCCGCGTATCCCACGGCCGTGTTCCAGTGGCGGCGGATCTGGGGCGCGTACTTCGCCGCCGTTGGCTTTAACAACGTCGTCCCAGCGCGCGGTGGCGATGTGATCAAGCTCTTTCTGACGCGCTCGTCGATCCCCGGCTCGAGCTATCCGACGGTCGCCGCGGCTTTCTTCGTGGAGTCGATCTTCGACGCGACCGTCGGCGTGCTCGTGCTGATCTACGCGTTCAGCCAGGGCGTCTTCCCCAAGCCGCCGGACTTCGCGAAACTGAACTCCTTCGACATCTCCTACCTGGCCTCGCACTTTCGCCTGACGCTCTTCTTGATCACCGCGTTGGCGGTCCTCGGACTGGTCCTGTTCGCGATCCTCTCGTCTCGCGTCAAGGCCTTCTGGGCGCGCGTCCGTCAGGGCGTGACGATTCTCGCCGACCGTCCTCGCTACCTTCGCGAAGTAGCATCGCTGCAGGTCCTCGCTTGGTTGTGCCGCTTCGCCGCGTTCTGGTTCCTGCTCGATGCGTTCGGCGTCGGCGGCTCGGTGCAGAACGTGTTGCTGGTGTTCGGCGTCAACCAGGTCGCCGGCGCCGTGCCGTTCACGCCCGGCGGGGCCGGCGTGCAGCAGGCGCTGCTCGTGAAGGTGTTCGCGAAAAGCGCCCCTACCGCGGTCGTCGCCGCCTACTCCGTCGGACAGCAGATCGCGATCGCCGCCTTCACCGCGACGATCGGCCTGGGCGCCGTCGTGTTCATCTTCCGCTTCCGCTCGTTCAAGGAAGTGCTGTCGGCCGGGCGCGTCTCGCGCGATGCCGAGCGTGAAGCGCAGCGCGACGCCGAGCGCGCTACTGAAGCCCCTCGCGCGCCTCGCGCACGAGTGTGACGGCCTCGGGAAAGACCAGCGTCATGACCTTGCGGATCTGTTCGGCCTGAGCCTCGGCGTCGCCCTGCAGATTGATTCGTTCGACGGCAGCGACCGTCATGTCGACGGCCAGCTTGATCGCGTTGTCCGCCCAGGCCAGACGTTGCTGGCCCTGCATCTGGTCCGCGAACTCCGCAAGGCGCCGCTGGAGCTCCTCCGGATCGCCGAACAGGTCTCCGAGCCCACCGCTTTCCATGCTCGCATCATAGACTGGGCGACTCGTGCCCAGCGCAAGCGAGATCAAGGAGCAGGTCGCCCACGAGACGGAGCGGCGCACCCGCCTGGCCGTGCCGGCGTTCGCCGGTGGCATTCTGTACCTGCTGAGCGGCATCACCACGACCGCGACGCTCAACGGAGCGCCGACCGTGGGGCTTCTGCAGGGACTGGCTCCGGCGCTCGCGGGCGAAGCCAACCCGGCCAAAAGCCCGCGCGCGCAGGAGGTCGAATTCATCAGTCACCACTCCTATCCGCTGATCGCGGGCAGCGTGATGGCGTCGCTTGCGATCGCTGCGCTGACGCTCGTCCTGCTCGTGCTCGTGGACGCGGCGCGCTTCAGGCGGCCCACGATGTGGGCAGCCGCGCGGCCGATGATCCTCGCCGGTGGCATCGCGTTGGTGACCGTGAGCATCGGTCATCAGGTCGTCGCGGCAATCGAGACGCACAACTTCGCGACGGGCCACGACTTCTCCAACCACGCGGTCGACAACGCGCTCACGAAGAGCACGCCGAATGTGGTCACCGCCTACCTGAGCCTGCTGGCCGGGCTGGCGGTGGCGGTGGGCATGATCGTGATCGTGGTCAACGCAATGCGCGCCGGCCTGGTCACCCGCTGGATGGGCATCCTCGGCATCTTCACGGGGATCCTCCTCTTCCTGCCGATCGGCGGGGCGACACTCCAGGTCGTGCCGGCCTTCTGGCTCGTCGCGATGGGCATCCTGTACATCGGCAAATGGCCCAACGGCCAACCGCCGGCCTGGGAGTCGGGCGAGGCTCGCCCGTGGCCATCGCGCGCGCAGATGCGCGCCGAAGCGCGCGGAGGGGCGGGTCAGCCGGCGCTCGCCACGGGGGCCGGAGACGTCACGCCCGCCCCCACTCGACCCGCCTCCGGCGGCTCCTCGCGCAAGCGCCGGCGCAAGCGCGGCGCGCGCGGCTGAGGAGCGGTGATGACGGCCGGGCGCGAACGGGCCGGCGGCGACGCGCTCGACGACGAGCTGGCCGCGCTGCTGGACGTCGAGACGTTCGAGCCTCCCGATGAGTTTCGCGACCGCGCGCTGCTCAGCGACGCGGCCATCTACGAGCAGGCGGCCGCCGATCCACAGGCCTGGTGGGCGGCGCAGGCGGGGGAGCTCGACTGGTTTCAGAAGTGGACGCGCGTGCTCGACGACGACGATCCGCCCTTCTACAAGTGGTTCACGGGCGGCACTCTCAACGTGTCCTACAACTGCCTGGATCGCCATGTGATCGCGGGCAGGGGCGATCGCGTGGCCTATCACTGGCGTGGCGAGGAGGGCCGGGAGCGCGACATCACCTACGCGGAGCTGCTCGCCGAGGTCGAACGCTTCGCGAGCGCCCTGAAGGACCTCGGGGTGCAGATGGGCGACGTCGTGGGGATCTACCTGCCGATGATTCCCGAGGTCGTCGTCGCGATGCTCGCGTGCGCGCGAATCGGCGCCCCGCACAACGTCGTGTTCGGCGGGTTCTCGGCCGAGGCCGTGCGCGAGCGGATGGAGTTCTCCGCGGCCAAGTTGCTGATAACGGTCGACGGAGCTGCGCGCAAGGGCAAGACCGCGCCGGTCAAGGATCGCGTCGACGAGGTGATGGGCGATCTCGCGAGCCTCGAGAAGATCGTCGTCGTACGCAGCTCCGGCACGCCGTGCCAGATGCAGGCGGGTCGCGATGTCTACTACGACGAGATCCTCGCCGCCGCCGATCCGGCTTGCCCGCCCGAGCCTCTAGACGCCGAGCACCCGCTCTACATCCTCTACACGTCGGGCTCGACGGCCAAGCCGAAGGGCATCCTGCACACGACCGGCGGTTACCTCACGGGGGTCGCGGCGACCCATCGCTACGTGTTCGACCTAAAGCCGGAGTCCGATGTCTACTGGTGCGCGGCGGACGTCGGCTGGGTCACCGGGCACTCCTACATCGTCTACGGGCCGCTGGCCAACGGCGCGACGTCGGTCATGTGGGAGGGCGCCCCCGACTACCCCCACAGGGGAATCTGGTGGGAGATCGTCGAGCGCTACGGCGTGAGCATCCTGTACTGCGCGCCGACGGCGATCCGCGCCTGCATCAAGTGGGGCGCCGAGTGGCCGAACAAGCACAACCTCCAGAGCCTGCGGCTGCTCGGCTCGGTCGGGGAGCCGATCAACCCCAAGGCCTGGCTGTGGTACCACAAGGTGATCGGTCACGAACGCTGTCCGATCGTCGATACCTGGTGGCAGACCGAGACGGGCGCGATCATGATCACGCCGCTGCCCGGCATCACTCAGACCAAGCCGGGCTCCGCGACGTTCCCCTTCCCCGGCGTCTTCGCCGACGTGCTCGACGAGTCAAGCGGCGAGCCGGTCGACGAGGGTCAGGGCCTCCTGGTGCTCACCTATCCGTGGCCGTCGATGCTGCGGACGCTCTACAAGGAGCCCGAGCGCTTTATCGACACCTACTTCAAGCGCTTCGGTACGCAGACCTATCTCGTCGGCGACGCCGCCCGCCGCGACGCCGACGGCTACCTGTGGGTGATCGGACGGATCGACGACGTGGTGAACGTCTCCGGCCACCGGCTCTCCACGGCCGAGGTCGAGTCGGCGATCGTCGCGCACCCGGACGTCGCCGAGGCGGCCGTGATCGGACAGCACGACGAGGACACCGGTCAGCAGATCGTCGCGTTCGTGACGTTGCAGGGCGACCTGGAAGGCGACGAGCAGACCATCGAGGGCATTCGCGCGACGGTCGCCGAGCGAATCGGCAAGTTCGCGCGCCCCAAGCGCATCATCTGGTCTGATGACCTACCGAAGACGCGCTCAGGGAAGATCATGCGCCGCCTGCTCCGCGACATCGCCGAGGGCCGTGCGCTCGGCGATGTGACGACGCTGCGCGACCCGGCCGTCACCGCGCAGCTCGAGGAGCGCGTGAGGGAGATGCAGGCGCAGGAGGACTGAGAGGCGCAAGCGCACGATGGTCGGTGTACCGCGCGGTCCGGTCAGTTGAACCGCGCCGCCGGCTACGTTCGGCTCACACCTTGTGGTGCTCGGGTATCCATGAGCCATCCTCCTCGCGGACGAAGTCCTGGAAGAGGCCCGACGCCTCGGCTTGCATCATGCGGGCGATCGTGTCGAACACGAGCCGCAGCTCCTCCTCGGCACCGGGGGCCGTGCGCATCTCGATCACGTGGCGGAGGGTCCGCGCGTTGGCCGTCCAAATGATGTCGGTGCTCAGGCCGATGGGCGCAAGTCGCCGCAGCGCAGAGGTGACCTCCTTCTTGACGTGGAACGGAACGCCCTCATCGTCGATCCCAAGCTCCTTGGCTGCGCTGACCTGGAAGTCCTCGAGCTGCTCGACGATCGCGAGCACCTGCTCGCGCACCGGCTCGAGGGCCGGAGGCACGCGAAATCCGATGTCCGTCAGGCGCACGTAGCGCAGGCTCTCCTGGCTGAAGGCGGAGCCGGCGCGATGCCTAACGATCTCATGGGTAAATACTCTCGAACAATTTCGGATAGCGAAAGAGTAGTTGGCATGCTCGAGCACGCTGCCGTGGGCCGAGCGCAGGATGTTGGCGAAGTACTCGCGCTGATCGGTGCGCACCTTCGAGACGTTCGCGTTCAGGCCGGGCTCCCAGCTGCGGTAGCAGGCACGGCCGCCGAACTCGACGAGCAGCTCGCCGCCGTTGGGCTCGCCGTCGGACTCCTCCAGGCGGCGCTTCAGCCACGACTCCCCCCCGACATCGCTCAGATACCCGCTCATCCCCTCTACGTCGATCGACGGGCGGGCGATCAGGAAGACTTCCGGGGTCGTCTCGTGCATCGGGCGGACGATGCTACATCTCCGGGCGGGCGTCCTCGCGCCGGGGGCTCCTCGCACGGGACGCGCACCTCCGTGGTCGGTCGTGACCGTCGGCGCACCGCTCGGAGCGCTCCCTAGACTCGCGCCGGTGAGCGACGCAGAGTCTGCTCGTGGTGGCGGCGCTCGCCGGCCTGCTGGCGGCGCAGCTGCCGGCGCGACGCGCGGCACGCCTGGACATGCTGCAGGCGCTCGCGAGCGAGAAGTGCCGTCGCTCGATCGGCTCGAGCGAGCTTGCAGCTAAGCTGGCCGCGATGGCGACCACGACACAGTCCGAGCCGATCGATCCCGAGCTCGAGGCGGCGGCCTGGGACCTCGACCCGCTCATCGAGGGCGAGGGCCCGGCCGGCGTCGAGCGGCGCCTCGCCGAAGCGTTGGAGCGCGCGCAGACCTTCGCGACGTGCTACGCCGGCCGGTTGTCGGAGCTGGACAGCGAGGGACTGCGCGAGGCGATGCAGGAGCTCGCCGTAATCCACGAATTGGTTGGTCGCGCGGGCACCTACGCGGCGCTGCGCTTCGCCACCGACACCGCCGACCCGGCGAATGGCGCGCTGTTGCAGCTCGCGCAGGAGCGCGGCACGGCGATCGAGACGACCCTTTTGTTCTTCGACCTGGAGTGGGCCGTGCTGGATGATAAGCCCGCCGAGCAGCTGCTGGCCGGCGAGGGCCTGGATTTCTGCCGCCATTACCTGCGCAACGTGCGCCGCTATCGCGATCATCTGCTTTCCGAGCCCGAGGAGAAGATCCTCTCGGAGAAGTCGCTGACCGGCGCAGGCGCGTGGACGCGGCTGTTCGACGAGCTGACCTCGGCGATCGACGTCGAGCTGAGCCCCGAGGAGGAGAGGGTCGCGCTCGACGTCGCGCTCAGCCGCCTGTCGCTGCCCGACCGCGAGACCCGCCGCTCGACCGCGCACGCGGTCACGGAGGCGCTCGCTCCGGGGCTGCGCACGCGCGCCTTCCTGTTCAACACGCTGCTGGCCGACAAGGGGATCGACGATCGGCTGCGCAGCTACCCGCACTGGCTGGCCGCGCGCAACCTGGCCAACGAGGCCAGCGACGAGTCGGTGCGGGCGCTGATCGAGGCGGTCCGCGGACGCTCGGAGATACCGCGTCGCTGGTATCGGCTGAAGGCGAGGCTGCTGGGCGTCGAGCGGCTGGCCGACTATGACCGCATTGCGTCTGTCAGCGAAGATGAGGTCAGCTTCCCCTTTGCGCAGGCGCGCGAGATCGTGCTCGACTGCTACTCGTCGTTCTCGCCCGAGCTCGGCGAGATCGCGCGGCGCTTCTTCGACGAGCGGCGGATCGACGCGCCGGTGCGCCCGGCCAAGCGGGGCGGGGCTTTCTGTGCCTCGGCCGTGCCGTCCGTGCAGCCCTACGTTTTGCTCAACTACACCGCGCGCCGCCGCGACGTGCTCACGCTGGCGCACGAGCTCGGCCATGGCGTGCACTTCGCGCTGGCCGCTCAACAGGGCATCTTCCACCAGAGCATGCCGCTCACGCTCGCGGAGACGGCGTCGGTATTCGGCGAGACAGTCGTCTTCGGGCGCCTGCTCGAGCAGGACTCCGCGCCGGCCTCGCGTCTCGCGCTGCTCGCCGAGAACCTCGAGGACACGATTGCCACCGTCTTCCGCCAGGTCGCGATGAACCGCTTCGAGGATCTCGTGCACACCGCGCGCCGCGAGGAGGGCGAGCTGTCGGTCGAGCGCTTCGGCGAGCTGTGGTTTGACAGCCAGGACGAGCTGCTCGGCGACTCGGTCGAGCTGAGCGACGGCTACCGCACCTGGTGGTCCTACATACCGCACTTCATCGGCAGCCCGGGTTACGTATACGCCTACGCGTACGGCCAGCTTCTGGCGCTGTCGGTCTACGAGCGCTACGAGCAGGTCGGCGCGGAGCTCGTGCCGCGCTACCTGGAGCTGCTCGCCGCGGGCGGCTCGCGCAGTCCCGAGGAGCTCGGGCGGATCGTCGGCATCGATCTCGCCGATCCTGGCTTCTGGGACGCCGGGCTGGACCTCGTGGAGCGCCAGCTCAAGGACGCCGAGGACGCCGCCGAGGCGTCGGGTCGCTTGTAGCAAGCGTCGGAGCGGCGGTACGCTGCTCGCCAGATGCGCATCAAGCCCGTGTCAGACGACCTGCCCGAGCGCGTAGCGATCGCGCTGAAAATGGTGCCGCTGCCGGCGGCCTACGCGCTCTACGGGATGACCGCCGGTCGCGTGGTGGGCGTGGCCCAGCGCCTCGGCGTGTTCACCAAGCTGCTCGCCGGTCCGGCGACCGCCGGGCGCGTGGCGGAGGAGCTCGAGCTGCAGGTGCCCGGCACGCGCCTCTTGTGCGAGAACCTCACGGGCTTGGGCGTGCTCGAGCAGGACGGGCACACGTTCTCGCTGCCCAAGGGCTCGCGCAAGTGGCTTGATCCGGACTCGGACACGTACGTCGGCACGTTCCTCGAGCACACGACCACCTACTGGGAGTGGTACGGCGACCTGGAGCGCGTCGTGCGCGACGGCGGGAGCTTCGAGATCCATCGTGAGCCCGCCGAGGAGGAGGAGTACTGGCGCGTGTACATCACCGGTCAGTACGAGATCGCGCGGCTCTCCGCGAAGGAAGTCGCGAAGGCGATCCGCCTGCCGCCGCAGCCCACGGCGCTGCTCGACGTCGCCGGCGGGCACGGCTGGTTCTCGGCCGAGCTGTGCAAGCGCCACGAGACGCTCAAGGCCACGGTCGTGGACCTCCCGGGCAGCGCGCGGGTAGGGCGCGAGATCATCGCCAAGGCCCGCATGAGCGACCGCGTCGAGCACCGCGACGGCGACATGTTCGAATCGGATCTCGGCGGGCCCTACGACGGCGCGCTCGTATTCGACATCATCCATCACCTCTCCGGCGAGCAGGTCATCGCTCTGCTGCGCCGCGTTCGCGAGACGCTCAAGCCGGGTGGCACGCTGGCCGTGCTCGACATGTTCCGCACCGACGCCAAGAGTCAGCGCGCCTCGGCGGCGGCCCTCGGGCTGCTCTTTCACCTGACCTCGGGCGCGGACCTGCACAGCCCGGATGAGCTGGCCGGCTACTTCACCGAGGCCGGCTTCGGCACGCCCAAGCGCACGAAGGTTCGGCGCATTCCCGACCAGGATCTGTATCAAGCGCGGGCTGTTTGAGGTGGCGGCTGCTGGAGGTCTGGCTGCTGGAGGTCTGTTACGCCCAGGGTTGGCAGGCCTCCCAAAGGCCCCTACCCGCTAGGCTGTGGGTGATGAAGGGGGGGCCTGTAGCCGTCGGGGCCGTTGTGGTGGCGATCGCGCTTTCCGGCTGCGGCGGCAGCAGCACCTCGAGTACCGTGACGCGGCCTCGACTGCTAAAGGATCGACAGCGACGACGCTACCGCCGGGAACCCCCGCTGCGCTGCGCGGCGCCCATGGAGGGGTGCTTCTAGCCGGCGACCTCCCAGGCTTTGTCCCGCAGGGCTACAGGGCGCCCAGCACGAGCGCACAGAGCTGGGTCGCCGAATACCCGCCCGCACAGCGGGCTTCCGAAGCGGCGAGACTCAAGGCTTTGGGCTTCATCGCAGGCATCGATGAGCGACTCGCGCCAGCGCAGGGGCGCGGAGCCACCGGGGAAGCGATCTCGCTCGTCGAGCAGTTCCGCTCGGCCGGAGGCGCAAGCGGCGAAGTCGCCGCCCAGCTCAAGCAGGCGCTTGCCCGTGGCGAAACCGCCTTCGCCGTACCGGGCATCCCTGGGGCGCGGGGCTTCGGTTCCAGCACGGCCAGCCCCCCGGATGCGAACGTCGCGTTTCCGGTAGGCGCTTACTACTACCTCGTCGGCTTCGGCTCCAGCGCGCCTACCCGCTCACAGCTGATAACGGCCGCTCAGAGGCTCTACCGTCGCGTCCGCGGCTGAGGCGGAGGCCAGGCAGGCGTCGGACGCCTACTAGAGTGCCTGGACGACCGTGCCGTTGTGCAGTGTCACGATCGTGGCCCTGGCGAACCACGCCGGCGCGGCGGAGGACATCTCTGGCCAGTTCTCTGTCGTGTCCTGCCAATGCCTGGCGATGCCGGCCGGTGACTCGTAGGACTCATCGACCACGAAGGTCGTGTTGCCGGTCGGCTCAGAGCTCGCGTCCATCGGGTTGGACAGCTCCGGCCCCTTGGAGACGCTGTAGTCCAGTAGCGCCAGGTCGCCCTCGCGGGGATGGCCCTTCATGAACTCGCCGTGGCTCGCAAAGATGCGATCTCCCTCGGCCACGTCATCAGGCCCCACCGTAAACATGATGACGAGGTGCGACTTTCCCGTCTGCGACATGCTGACTCCTCCTCGCTAAAGCGTGCGTTATCGCGCGCTTGGCGATCATAAGGCTCGGCGCGGGATCCGCAGCTCCGGAAAATTGATCAAACTGTCGAGTACGCTCGGGGCTGGCAGGGCTTGAGGACTCACGTTTGCGGCGCGAGCACCTCGTCGAGCCCAGGCGCGCGCGGTGGGTTTCCGACCGGCCAGCCGTGGCTCGCCTCGAGCATCAGCGCAGCGGCGCAGATCAACACCCAGCCGTGGACGATCATCAGCCAGATTCGCTGCCACAGTCCGGCATGCCAGCCGTACGGGCTGTGGGCGCCGACCCATCCACCGAGCCCGGCAAGGAGCACGAGGGCGCTCGCCACGATGACTGCCCCAAGGAACACGAGCCTTGCTAGCCGGCCGGGCCATAGCGAACGGGCGAGCGCGAACGGCGTCAGCAGCAGGCTGAGTTCGATGCCGAAGCTCGCCCACACGTGGCCGTACTCGCGCCAAGAGAGCGAGCCGGACGTCTCCCGAGCGCGGCATAGGTGGCTGATCGTCGCTGCGCAATCCAGACGTAGCGGCGCATCGAGGATCGCGCAGACGCCCGCGATCACGAACAGCGCTGGCGCGACCCATGCCCATCGTCGCGTGCGCAGCGCCGGAGCCAGTGCGACCCCGAGGGCGATGAATCCCGCCCCCCAGACCACGACGGAGACGTCGAAGATCCAAGGGTGCGCGGCGCCGCGGCGGCCCAGCTCGCTCACATAGCTGCGCACGGGCGAGTAGCCCGGTTCCAGCGCGCCCGCGATGATCCAGCCCGCGACGAAGAGAACCTGCGCACCGATCGCGACGCAGGCGAGCGCTCGCACACGTCCTCGAACGGCATCGGGAAGTGCCGGCCAACCAGCAGGCCGAAGCCACCAAGCGAAGTCGCGCAACATGATCGGCGCCTCCTTCGAGGGGATCCTACTCGCGGGGTCCGCGCGTCGCTTAGCCGATCTCTCGCTTAAGGCGTCGGAGGCGCGACGCGGCCTTCAGCCGCTTCGGCCTCGCGCGACACCGAAGCCACCGAGGCGGCGAAAAGCGCCTCGAGTTTTCGTCGCATGAGGGGACCGAGAGCATGCCCGAGTGGCCCGTGGATCCGCACGCGCTCCGTAAGCCGCGTCCCGCCCTCGTCTGGCTCGATCACGTGGTCGAAAGTGAGCCGCATCCCCGGCGAGCGTGACTCGTCGACCCAAATCGTTGGCGGCTCGACCCGGGTGATGGTCAAGCTGCTCCCTGGGAAGCCCTTGGCCTTGCTCGTGATGACGGCGCCGGGTTGAAAGCTGCCGTCGACGCGCGCGCACTCGATGTGGTCGAACGCGCTCCATCCCTCGACGTCGGTCCACGCCGCCCAAGCAGCCTCCGGACTTGCGCGGGTCACCGCTGAAGCTTCGTACGAAGGCATCGCAGCGAGCC
>DATHGU010000026.1:0-2035 GCA_035317495.1 Solirubrobacteraceae bacterium | reverse complement strand
AGTAGGGCGTGTGCACGTCGAGCGTCGTCATCGCGGCGAGGCCGGCGGCGCTGACGAGCATGCCGATCGCGGCGAGCGCGCGCGAGCCGTGGCTATCGGCGTAGATGCCGGCGATCGGCGAGGCGATCAGCATGCCGAGCGCGAGCGGTATCAGCTTGATGCCGGCTTCGATCGGCGTGTTGCTCTGCGCGCCCTGGTAGTAGAAGACGAACAGGAACATAAGCGCGAAGCGCGCCAGGCCGTTGATGAAGGCAGCCGCGGTGGCCGCCGCGAACAGCCGGTCCTTGAACAGGTCGAGGTCGAGCATCGGCGCGCGCGAGCGGCGCTCGATCAGCACCCACAAGGGCAGCAGCACGACCGCGGCCGCGAGCCCGCCGACGACGATCGAGTCGTTCCAGCCGCTGATGCCGCCGCGGGAGACGCCCAGCACCAGGCCGGTCAGGCCGAGTATGAAGGTGACGTTTCCGAGCACGTCATAGCCGCGCACCGAGTCGGGTTTGGCCAGCTCGCGCAGGACGAGCGCGCCCCACGCGGCGCCGGCGAGCGCGAAGGGGACGTTGAACCAGAACACCCAGTGCCAGGAGATCGCCACCAACGCACCGCCAAGCACGGGCCCGAGCACGAGCCCGATCGCGGCGACCATCGTGTTCGCGCCCATCGCCAGCCCCAGTTCCTCCCTGGGAAAGGCGTCCGTGACGAGCGCGGCGGCGTTTGCGAACAGGAACGCCGAGCCGATGCCCTGCAGGATGCGCCACAGGATCAGGACTGTCGCGTCGCCGGAGAAACCCGCGCCGAGCGAGGCCAGGGCAAAGACGAGGAAGCCGCCGACGTAGGCTCGCTTGCGCCCGAACAGGTCGCTCAGCCGCCCGGCCATCAGCACGAGCACTGTCGCGGCGATCAGGTAGGCGAGGATCACCCACACGAGCGCCAGCAGGCTCGTATGCAGCGAGCGCTCGAGATCGGGCAGCGCGATGATCAGCGTGCCGGAGTTGGTCGCCGCGAGCAGCATGCCGAGGCTCGTGCAGGAGAGCGCCCACCACTTGTAGTTCTCGTGTCCGGCCTCGACGCCGAAACGCGAGGCCCGCTGTAGCTCGTCCTGCCGCTGTGCGCCTCGTGCTGCGCTCAAGTCCGCTGCCTTTCCGCTGGCTTGCTTCAAATTGACGTGAACGTAAAGATCACAATAGCAGGTCCGGGTGCGCATGGCTCCCGCCGGGGCGCCCGCCGGAGCGGGCTCGGATGGCGGCCTTGGGGGGCGCGCCGCGCGCTGCTAGAACAAAGAGACATGAGTGAGCCGAAGGTGGTCAAGTCGGATGAGCAGTGGCGCGAGGAGCTGACGCCCGCGCAGTACGACGTGCTGCGCAAGGCCGGGACCGAGCCGCCGTTCACCGGCGAGTACGTCTACAACAAGGAGTCCGGCGATTACCATTGCGCAGCCTGCGGAGCGATGCTGTTCGGCGCCGACACGAAGTTCGAGTCGGGCACCGGCTGGCCAAGCTTCACCGAGCCGGCCGTCGCCGAGGCCGTCGAGCTGCGCCCCGACAACAGCTTGTTCATGCGCCGCACGGAGGTTCTCTGCCGCACCTGCGGCGGGCACCTGGGGCACGTGTTCGACGACGGCCCCGGCCCGAGCGGCGAGCGCTACTGCATCAACTCGGCGGCGCTTGCCTTTCAGCCGGCCGGCGAGGGCGTCGAGCCGGCGCCCGCTTCGACGCCCGCGACGACGCCGGCGACGACGCCCGCGTCGGCGGAGCGGGCTGATCCCGACACGCAGTAGGGTCGATCCATGATCATGGAGGCCCGGTCCAGGCGGCTGGCCACGCCGCTGCACTGGGGGCGCCGCGAGAAGACCGCGATCGCAGCACTCGTGGCGGTGCTGGTGCTCGCGGTCGTGGGTCTCGGCGCGTACGCCTTGACGAGCGGCTCGCCGGCCCGCGCCGATTGCGTCGAGGTGACGTTCGCGAGCACGCTTGGCGGGGGGCGCCTGCACGGCTGCGGCGCCAGCGCGAGGCGGATCTGCGCCGCCGGCTCCTTCCAC
>DATHGU010000025.1:0-8229 GCA_035317495.1 Solirubrobacteraceae bacterium | reverse complement strand
TCGCTCGCGCTGCTGTTCCGGCTCGTCCTGCAGGGCCGTCTCGACCATGGCCCCGACCTCGCGCGTGGGCCGCTGGCCGACGCCGACCGATCGAAGATCGGCCAGCTGCTCGCGGTGTCACGCGCGGGACTGCTCGCGCGGGCCGCGGGCGCCTGCCTTCTCGCGGGGTTCGGGCTCCTGACGATCGCCGAAGCCGGCTGGGCACACGCCATCGGCGTGGCCGCCCTGCTCGGGTTCATGATCAGCGGGTTCTTCGCGGCCGTGCCGTCTCAGCTCGCCGAGCTCGACCGCGAGGAGCCCGCTGCTCCTCAATAGGCCGGATAAGGGGCCGGCGGGCTCGGCGTCGACGGCGGGCTGGGCATCGGCGTGGTGGGCGCCACCGATTTGCTCGTAGCGCCGCTCGAGGCGGACACGGCGTGCCAGGTGCCGCCGAAGCCCTTGATGCCCTCGCCGTTCGCCTGACCCTTGGCGTGGTCGTTCGCGAAGCGGTACAGCGGCATGCCACGCAGCGTGACCTGCAGCAGGCCGCCCGAGCGCCGCAGTATCCCCAGGTGTCCCTGCACGCCGGAGCCGGCCTTCAGCTTCGTCGTGCTCGAGGCCACGGTCACCGGCGGCCAGAACTTGAAGCATGCCTTGCTCTTGCACAGCAGGTGCCTGGTCGTCTCGGGGCTGAGCGAATACAGCGTGCGGCCCTGCACGTTGATCACGACCTGCTTGCCGAGCGTCGCGTTGGGCGCCGAGCCGATGCTCAACGCGGTGCTCGCGGCGAGCACCGTCGCGGCCAGCGACGCGATCGCCAGGCAGCCCGCGAGCACGCCCACGACGACCGCCCTGCGCGGCGAGCGGCGCCCGCGCCGTGCGGGTTGCGGCGACTTCGCTGCATGCGCGCGTGCTGAGTTGAACATCTGGCTCCTTTGATCGAGATCCACTCCCCACCAGACACCGTCCGTGCGAGAACCTTCCCGCCTGCCGACTGCTCACGGCTCGGTGCGGATCACCACCTCGGCAATATCGGGGATCCGCTCGTGCAGGTCCTCCTCCAGCTCGCTCGCCAGCCGATGGGCGCCGGTCAGCGACTCGTCCGGCGGCACCTCGAGCGTCAGGAACAGCACCCGCCCGGCGTCCGTGGAGAGCAGCTTGATCCGCTGCGGTGGGGTGCCCGTGCGCTCGCGCACCAGCCGTTCGATCTCGCGCGTCGCGTGCATGTCCGCGCTGGCGTCGGCGGCGCGCGCGGCGAGCGTCCGCTCGAGCGGCTCGAGGTGCGTCTGCACGGCCGACACCTCGGGCCGTTCGCCGATCGCCCGCTCCACCCGGGCGGCGATCTGCGCGGCATCCTGCAGGTCCAGATCGGCGGGGAACTTCAGGTGCAGCGAGACGCTGAGCGAGTCCTCTTGCTCGAAGATCGTGATGTCGTGCGCCTCCATCACGAGCGGCTCCGCAAGCGCGATCGCCAGAATCCGGTCGCGCAGATCGAGCCCGCGCCGGCGCGGCTCGACGTGCACGACCACGTCGCTTCCCGGCAGCGCCCGCTCGACCGCGTCCTCGATCATGTTCGCCGACTGGTGGCCCTCGACCACCGCTTGCCCGGGCGGCACCGTCACGACGACGTCGGCGAAGTAGCGCCCGGCCGACTCGCGCAGGCGCAGGCGGCTCAGCTCGATGTCCGCGCCGAGGTCGGAGATCGCGCGCTCTGCGGCCTCCCGGGCCTCGGACGGGGTGCGATCCATCAGCACGTTGGCGTTCTCGGCGATCAGCCGCGCGGCGGCGGCGCAGATGATCGCCGCGACCGCGAGCGCCGCGATCGAGTCCCCCTGGGAGATCCCGCCGTTGACGAGCAGCAGCCCGACCAGGACGGTCAGCGAGCCGATCCCGTCGCCGGCGAAGTGGAAGGCGTTGGAGCGCAGCGCGGCGCTCGCGTAGCGCCGCGCCGTGCGCAGCGAGACGATCGTGCGGCTCACGTCGACGACCACGACGACTGCGATCACGACGAACAGGTACCAGTGGATGGTGGGCGGCTTGGCGCCCTCGGAAAGGTGTTTGATCGCCTGCACGGCGACGAACAGCCCGCCGGCCAGCAGGATCCCGGCCTCGCCGAGGGCGCCGAGGTTCTCCGCCCGGCGGTGGCCATAGGGATGCTCGGGATCGGCGGGCCGGCCACCCAAGCGTACGGCGAAGAACGTCAGCGTCGCCGCGATCACGTCGCCGCTCGACTCGATCCCCGAGGAGATCAGCCCGAGGCTGCCGGTCGCCAGCCCCACGCCGAGCTTCAGCGCCACGAGCAGGCCGGCGGCGGCGACCGACGCGAGCGTCGTGCGCCGCGGCGTGAGCAGCTCGTGCGTCCCCTCGGCCTCGGCCATCGCTAGAGACTAGTCAGCGCCCGCGCCGCGAAAGGAAACGGGCGGCGGCGGAGTCTGTAGCAGTGCCCGCCCAGCCAACGGCCGGCGTTCCGCCCGTCCTCCGCAGCCCAAAGGAGTCCCGATGCACCCAACCGCCAAGCGCCTCGTCCCCCTCCCCGCCCTCGCCCTCGCCGCGTCGCTGACGCTGGCCGCCTGCGGAGGCAGCTCGTACAGCGCAGGCTCCTCCTCGCCGGCCAAGACGACGGCGTCGAGCTCGCACTCCAGCACGTCCGCGAGCCAGGCGGGCGGTGCCCTGAAGACCGCCTCCAACTCGGCTCTCGGCGCGACCGTGCTGACGAATGCCCAGGGCATGACGCTCTACGCGTTGAGCGCCGAGCAGGGTGGCAAATTCATCTGCACCGGCTCATGCCTGCAGGTGTGGCACCCGGTGAGCGCGACCGCGGGTGCGCAGCCGCAGGGCGGCGTCGGCTCACTGGGCACGATCAAGCGCCCCGAGGGTGGCGAGCAGGTCACCTACAAGGGCATGCCGCTGTACACGTTCGCCTCCGACACGCAGCCCGGCGATGCCAAGGGACAGGGCTTGAAAGACGTCGGCACGTGGGCCGCCGTGACGGTCGCATCGACGAGCGCTCCGGCTACGACGAGCTCGAGCGCCACGCAGGCGCCGCCGAGCAGCTCCGGCGGCGGCTCCCGCTACTGATCGCGCGCCACGCAACGCGCGCCGCGAGCGTCCCGAGACGCCCAAGCGCCTCTGCGTGCGTATCGTGAGCCGGGATGGCCCACGATCATGCGCCACATTCGCATGCGGCCGGCGCCAGCGCAGATCGCGGCAGGCTGGCGCTCGCGCTCGGCCTGATCGTCTCGCTGATCGCGGTCGAGCTCGCGGCGGGCATCGTCGCGCACTCGCTCGCGCTGCTCTCCGACGCGGCCCACATGCTCACGGACGCCGCGGCGATCGGCTTCTCGCTGCTCGCGATCCGACTCGCGGCGAGGCCGGCGAAGGGGGCGATGACATACGGGTTCAGGCGCGTGGAGATCCTCTCCGCGCAGGCCAACGGCGTCACGCTGCTGGTGCTCGCCGCGTTCATCGCCTACGAGGGGGTCCGTCGCCTGTTCGAGCCGCCGGTCGTGCGCGGCGGGCTGATCCTGATCGTCGCGCTGGTCGGCGTGCTCGTCAACCTCGCCGCCACTTGGACGCTATCGCGGGCCAACCGCGAGAGCCTCAACGTCGAGGGGTCCTTCCAGCACCTGCTGACCGACCTGTACGGCTTCATCGGCACGGCGATCGCCGCGGCCGTGATCCTGGCGACCGGCTTCCAGCGCGCCGACCCGATCGTCTCGCTGCTGATCGCCGGGCTGATGACGCGCTCCGGACTATCGCTCGTGCGGGCCTCCGGGCGGATCTTCCTGGAGGCCGCGCCGGAGGATCTCGACCCGCAGGCGATCGGCCAGGCGCTCGTGCGCCAGCCGCATGTCGCCGAGGTGCACGACCTGCACGTGTGGGAAATAACCAGCGGCTTCCCGGCGCTGTCGGCGCATGTGCTGGTCGACGCGGACAGCGACTGCCACGCCGCGCGGCGCGACATGGAGGCGATGCTGCACGAGCGCTTCGGGCTCGATCACACGACGCTGCAGGTGGACCACACCGGCGGCCACCGATCACAGATCGTCCAGCTGAACATCGAGCCGGCCGGCCGCGCCGCCGAGACAAGCTGAGCCGCCGAGACAAGCTGAAGAACAACCGCACCACAAAAGGAGAAACGATGGCGAAAGCTCTATACACCGCGCAGGCGCACGTCACGGGCGGTCGCGCAAACGGCCACGGACGGACGAGCGACGGGGCGCTCGAGGTCGACCTGCGGTTCCCGGCGGAGCTCGGCGGTCAGGGCGGTGGCACGAACCCGGAGGAGCTGTTCGCGGTCGGCTTCGCGTCCTGCTTCGAGAGCGCGATCGGCGCCGTCGCGCGGCGCAGCAAGGCCGAGACCGGAGACGTGGTGATCGACTCCAAGGTGATGCTCTTCCCCACGGAGGAGCGCGGCTTCAAGCTCGGCGTCGAGCTCGACGTGAGCCTCCCCTCGGTGCAGGACTCCGACGCGGTCGAGCTCGTTCGCGCCGCGCACAAGGTGTGTCCCTACTCGAACGCCACGCGCGGCAACATCGACGTCGCGCTGAGCGCCAACGGACAGCCCGTCGAGTAGCGCTCGGGGAGCGGCCGCCGCCAGATGCGGCCGCTCCCCGGCGAGCGCTTCGCGCTAGCTCTCGTCGATCTTGCTGCCGCTCGGCTTCAGCACGTACCAGCTGGAGCCGAAGGCCTTTACGCCCTGGCCGTACGCGTCGCCGGCATCACCGTCCTTGGAGAAGAAGTACAGCGGGTGTCCCTTGTAGGTCACCTGCTTGGTGCCGTCTTCGCGGGTGATAGTGCCCAGATCGGCGCTCACCGCACCGCCCGCGACCGTCGGCGTGCCGTTGGTCGTGACGGGCGGCCAGGCCTTCGCGCAGGCGCCCGTGCAGCTCGACGCCGCGCCCTTGTCGCCCTCGAACAGGTACACGGTCAGCTTCTTCGGCCCCGCCGCGAGGATCGTCCCCACCTTCTCGTGCTTGCTGCTGACGAGCTCGCCGCCCGCCGCCGTCGACGTCGCGGTCGTGGTGGCCGGCGCGGGCGTGCTCTGCGCCGCTGTGCTCGGCGTAGACGCGGCGCTCGAGCTGCTGCTCGAGCTGCTGCTGCTGCCACAGCCCGCGAGCACTACGACGGCCGCGGTCGCGGCAGCTCCAAGGGCGAGGGGATGTCTCACTGTTACCTCCTGACTTCAATAGGGATCCGTTCCGTGCGCTCAGCACCTCAGACGCAATCGCGCGCAGAACCTTCCCCGCGGCCGCTGCCGCCGCCCCCGGACGCCCCGCCGTCCCGGCCGTCCCGGACCTCCGCGCCGCGCCGACCCGGCGAGCGGACTTCCCTACGCCGCCTGGCCGCTGGGGCGGACGAGCAGCTCGTTGACGCTCACGTTGGCGGGCTGGGCGATCGCGTAGAGCACCGCCCCCGCGATGTCCTCGGCGCGCAGCGGCGTGACGCCGGCGAAGCGCTTGGCGAGTTGCTCGAGCACCTCCTCGCGGTTGTGACCTGGCAGCTCGGTCGCGACCGCGCCCGGCTCTATCAGCGTCACGCGCACGCCGAGCGGCACGCACTCCTGACGCAGCGACTCCGAGAACGCACCGACGCCGTGCTTGGTCAGGTTGTAGACGCCCGAGCCCGCCCTGGCCACGCGTCCGGCGACCGAGCTGACGTTGACGACGTGCCCCGAGCCCTGCTCGGCCATCAGCGGCAGGGCGGCGTGCGTGCAATACAGAACGCCGAACACGTTCGCATGGATCATCCGCCGCCACTCCTCCGTGGGGGCGTTCGCGATCGGGCCGAGCAGCATCACGCCGGCGTTGTTCACGAGCACGTCCAGGCGACCCAGCTCCGCGTGGGCGCGCTGCACGAAGGCGCGCGCCTGCGACTCCTCGCCGACGTCCGTCCGCACGGCGATCGCGCGGCCGCCCTGCTCGACGATGCGCGCTGCGAGCGACTCGATGCGCTCGGTGCGGCGGGCGGCCAGCGCGACTGCCGCGCCGGCCTTCGCGCAGGCCAGCGCCGTCGCCTCGCCGATCCCCGAGGACGCGCCCGTCACGGCCACGACCTGATTCGTTAGGTCACCGGTCATCCGCCGAGCTTAGCCCGCTTGCCTCAGCGACGGCGGCATCCCGGCCGATACCGCCGGCAAAGCCCTCCTGGGCAGCCGATTCGGGAGCGCCAGCGCCTTTAGGCCCGCTTGCGGGTTCTGGGCGAAGCTCCTCAAACTGCCGCATACATTCCCGCCCGACGGGCAGGTACGTGCGTGGCTGGCGTCGAAGCAGAACAACCGGGAGAACGCGCGAAGAATATGGTTGACAACGCAACTATCGCGGCGTATAATTCCGACTCCAAGCATCGGATTAGAAGGATCACATGTCAGATTCCCCAGTAAGTTCAGCCCCCACGATGGACCCCGCGCGCGCAACCAGCGCCGAGCGGGAGCCGGAGGCCGTCGCCGACGGCACGGTCAGAGCTGCGCCGGACCGGCTCGACAGCCCGATCGAGCGAATCGATCTCGGCGCGTCCGACACATTCATCCCAGAGGCAGTCGACCAGCTGCTTGCGCACTCGCGCCGCTACCCCCTGCTCACGCCGGCCCAGGAGATCGACCTGGCCCAGAAGATCGAGCGCGGCGACCTGCACGCCAAGGAACTGCTCGTCAACTCCAACCTGCGCCTCGTCGCCTCCAACGCCCGGCGCTACCAGAACCAGGGCCTGCCGCTGGGCGATCTCGTCCAGGAGGGCATGCTCGGCCTGATTCGCGCGAGCGAGAAGTTCGACTGGCGCAAGGGCTTCCGCTTCTCCACCTACGCCACCCTGTGGATCCGCCAGGCGATTCAGCGCGGCCTAGAGAACTCCGGTCGCACGATTCGCCTGCCCGTGCACGTCGCACAGCGCTCGCGCAAGGTCGGGCGCGTCGAGCGCGAGCTGTCGGTGCGCCTCGGACGCGAGCCCACGATCGAGGAGCTCTCGCAGGAGACAGGACTTCCGATCGAGCAGGTCGAGGAGGTGCGCCACCAGCGCGCCGCGCTCGTCAGCCTCGACCAGCAGATCGGCGAAGACGGCGACACCGCGCTAGGCGACCTGCTGCCCTCCGACGCCGAGGCGCCCGAGGAGACGGCCTGGGACAACGAGCGCGAGCGCATCGTGCACCGCGCGATCGAGCAGCTGCCCGAAACCGAGCGGACCGTGCTGACGCTGCGCTTCGGCACCGGGCGCGAGGAGCCGCAGACGCTCACGGCGATCGGCAAAAGGCTCGGCTTCTCCGCCGAGCGCGCCTCGCAGCTCGAGCAGCGCGCGCTGAAGAAGCTCGCCGAGTCGCCTGAGCTCGCGGCGCTGCGCGAGGCCGCCTAACCTGACGTTCGACAGCTGGCGCTGGCCGATCTTCGATCGGTCGGCGTCTTCGGTTGCTCGCGTACGAAGTACGCCACGCGAACTGCCTGTGCCCGTCGGGGTGCGTCCTTGATCCGCTTGACTCTCGGCCGTCAGGAGGCCGGGTTCTAATCGGTTCTGTACCACCCGGCACATGTGCCGGGTGGCGGGACCGTGCATGCACGGTCCCGAGCAGGGCCGCACATGTGCGGCCCTGGGCCACGCCGCGTGCGGCGTGGCCTGCACAGATGAATGAACTGGAGACCGCCACGATCGCGTCCGGGCGGGCCGAGAGACTTGCGCTATGGCCGTGCCCGTGATCGTGTTCCTGGGGTGCTTTATCGTCGGTGTCGCGGCGACGACGCGCTGGCTTCCGGAAATCGGCGGCGGGCCGGTTGGCGGTTTGGCTTTCTTCGCCGTCTGCGGGCTGATGGCCGCGGCCCTAGGGCTCTTTGGACTAGGGATCGAAGAGACCGTCCGCGCGCTCGAATCCGGGTCGGGAGACCTGGGTCGTTCGCTGGTTAACATCGGGCTCGTCTCGGCCGCGCGCGATGCGGGCACCGTGTTCGGGCTGGCTATGGCGGTCTATCTGCTTGCGCCCCGCGTTCAGCGCTCGCCTGCCGCGGAGAAGAACCTCCTCGAGTAGCGCTTCGAAAGCCGGGGTGCGGCCGTCGCGACGCACACCGAGGTGCGCCGGCTGACGTTCTAGATGAGTAGTGCCACGGCCGTGGGGGTGGTCGTGGGGCTGGGGAAGGGGACATAACGCAGCAGTCGAAGTCGGCGGTGCTCAATACCGACCGCTGACCCAAGGGGGCCTCGATGGACGCCGACCTCGATCTGCTGCTGATCGCTGTTTACTGCATGGCCGACGATTTCCTGCCCAGGCAG
>DATHGU010000024.1:0-2128 GCA_035317495.1 Solirubrobacteraceae bacterium | reverse complement strand
CGCGCGCCCGCCCAGCGGCGCTCGCGGAAGGCGACGATGCCCTCGCGGGTGAAGCTCCTCAGGTTCTCCTCGGGTCCCAACACCGTGCGGCCGAGGGGGTGTTCGCCGAACGCCGCCCTGTCGATCAGATACTCGGCGACGGTCGATGGCTGGTCGTAGGCCCTGTTGATCTCCTGGATCACCACGCCCCGCTCGCGGTCGAGCTCCTCGGCGTCCAGCCGCGGACGACCCACGAAGTCGGACAGCAGGTCGATCGCCTGCGGCGCGCTCTCCGCGCGGACGGTGATGTGAAACGCCACCAGATCATGGCTCGTGTAGGCGTTCAGCACGCCTCCAAGCCGCTCGGCGGTCTCGTTTACGTCCTTGTAGGTCGGATACTTCTCGCCGCCCTTGAACACGAGATGCTCGAGGAAGTGCGCCATGCCGTTCTCCTCGGGGCGCTCGTTGCGCGCGCCCGCATCGAACGCGACGAGCACCGTCAGCGCCCTCGTGCCGGGGATCCCGATCCTGTGGATCGGCAGCCCGTTGGCGGGGACCGTGGTGGTCTTGACGCTTGCCATGCGCTCACCCTAGAAGGTTCCCCAACCTCCGGGGACTCGCGGCGCCTCCACTACGCTGCCTGCAGCCCATGTCTCGCACGCGCCGCCATCCGCTGACCGCCGTGCTGGCGCTTCTGCTCCCGATCCTGCTCGCGGCCGGCCTCTGGCTCGGAGGGCATCCGCAGGAGCTTCCGGGCTTCCTGCGCACCGCCTTCGTCGCCGACCACCAGACGCGCGTCGTCGATGAAGCGATCGAGCGGATCGCGAGCGACTACTACCGCCCGGTCCCCTCGCGGCAGCTCGCGAACGCGTCGATCGCCGGAGTCATCAAAAGCCTCGGCGACCGCTTCTCCCACTACCTGACGCCGACGGAATTTCGCGAATTCAACACGCCGCCGCACTTCACCGGCATCGGCGTCGCCGTCGGTCCCCAACACCGTGGGCTGCTGATCGCGCACGTGTTCGACTCCTCGCCGGCGCAGCACGCGGGGCTGAAGGTCGGCGAGCTGATCGTCCGCGTCAACGGGCACAAGATCGAAGGCATGTCCGCCGACCGCGCCACCGCGCTGATCAAGGGCCTGCCCGGCACAGACGTCGAACTGGAGATCGAAGGGCCGCGCAAACCGCACGCGTCGCGCGGGCCGCTGCGCAGCGTCAAGATCACGCGCGCGACCATCTCCGAGCCGGTCGTGGCCTCCCAGACCAGGACCGTCGGCGCCACCAAGCTGGGCGTCGTCGCGCTGGCGACATTCAGCGCCGGCGCCCACGGCGAATTGCGCGAAGCCGTCGAACACGAGCTCCACGCAGGCGCCCGCGGGCTCGTGCTCGACCTCCGTGCCAACGGTGGCGGGCTCGTCGAGGAGGCGCAGCTCGTCGCGAGCATCTTCATCCCCAAGGGCACGATCGTCAGCACGCGCGGACGCTCCCAGCCGAGCGAGACGCTGCTCGCAACCGGGCATGCGATCTCCGGCTCGATACCGGTCGTCGTGCTCGTCGACGGCAGCACAGCGTCGGCCGCGGAGATCGTGACCGCGGCGCTGCAGGATCATCGACGGGCCACCGTCGTCGGCATCCACACCTTCGGCAAGGGCGTCTTTCAGGAGCAGGAGCCGCTGTCCAACGGCGGGGCCCTCGAGATCACCGTGGGGGAGTACTTCACGCCCGACGGGCGCAACCTCGGAGGCGGCGGCGTCAAGCAGGGCGCCGGCATCACGCCCGAACTGCGGGTCGCGAGCGGCGTGGACACCAAGCGCGGCCTTACCGTCGCGCTGAACGCGCTCGCGGCCAAAGTGAAGTGAGCGCTCGCCGGGAGCCCGGGCCGGGCGGCTCCTCGCGGCCAGATCCTCCCGCGCCGGCGGGCGCGGTGGTGGCGGTGCTCGAGCGACGCGGACGCTTCCTCGTCGCCGAGCCGCTGTTTCCACGTCGCGAGAGGACCGGTGATTCGCCGCGCAGGCACGGCGCGGAGCGCCTGGTGCTGAAGTCGGCCGGGACCGGCCGCGCCGGGGTCCGTGCCGCCGCCGGCGATCTCGTCCTCGCGCAGCGCCCGCGCCGCGGCTCGGGCGCACGTATCCTGCGCGTGCTCGGCCGTC
>DATHGU010000023.1:0-10428 GCA_035317495.1 Solirubrobacteraceae bacterium | reverse complement strand
AGCGTCTCGCGCGCCTTCTCCATCTGCTTCTGCTTGGACATCGCCTCGATCGTGCGCATGTTGTGCAGGCGGTCGGCGAGCTTGATCAGGATGACCCGCACGTCGGTGGCCATCGCGACCATCATCTTGCGGTAGTTCTCCGCCTGCGCCTCGTCGTGTGACTGGAAGGTGATGCCTGTCAGCTTCGTCACGCCGTCGACGATCGCCGCGATCTCCTCGCCGAAGCGTTCGCGCACCTCCTCGATCGAGGCCGATGTGTCCTCGACAGTGTCGTGCAGCAGCGCGGCGCACAGCGTCTCGGTGTCGAGACGCATGCCGGCGCAGATCCGCGCCACCCCGACGGGGTGCACGATGAAGTCCTCGCCCGACTTGCGCCGCTGGGCGGCGTGGTGCTCGCAAGCGAACACGAAGGCGTCCTGCACGCGCGCGCGATCGATCTCCACGACCGAGTCCGCCGCGTGCTCGGAGACGATCGCGAACAGGTCGCCGAGCAGTCGCCGCTCGGGCTCTGACAGGTCCAGCCTCGCCGGCGGATGGCTCGACCGCTCGGCCTCAACTCGGGCAGCGCGGCTGGAAGGCCCTCCGTCGGCCCCCTGGCCGACGCCCGCGGGGCCCTCGCGCAGGCGTTCCACCCTCGGCTCCTCGGCGAGCTCGGTGCTCTGCGTGCTATTGGGATCCTTGGCTACCGCCATGCTCATAGGGTAGGGGACGGCCCGACCGGATTGAAGCGGATCTAGGGTCTGGCGAACAGGACGAGCTCCTCCTCGTTCGCGTCTGCGGCGGGATCGAGCCGTTCGGCTTCGATGCGCGCCGCGGCGGGTCTGGCCTGGCGGAGCACGAGGCGCGGCTCGCTGACGCCTCCCCACTCGTTGACCTCCAGCGTGAACGTCGCTTCGGCAGGCTGTCCGTCGGGCACCGGCAACCGCCCGCCGTTGCCGAACGCGACGGCCCGCGCACGCGCGCCGCGCGACTCGACCGTGAAGCGCACGTGCTTGCCTTCGCCCATCGGGCGCGCGTCGCGAAAGCTCGCCTCGGCGAGCATCAGCGAGACGCCCGGGTTGCCGCGCCCGAACGGAGCGAGTGTCTGCAGCTCCTCGGCGAGCGTCATCCCCAGCTCATCCGCGCCGACCACGGCGTCCACCCGCTCGACCACGATCATGTCCGCGGGCCTCAGCACGCGCTCGGCGTGCTCGTTCAAAGCCGCCGAAAACGCCGGCATCAACGCCCGCTCGATCTCCAGACCGGCCGCCGCGCGGTGGCCGCCGTGGCGCACGAGGTGCTCCGAGCATGCGCTGAGCCCCTCGAGCAGGTCGAAACCGGCGATGCTGCGCCCCGAGCCCCTCCCCCGCTGCGCCTGCAGCGCGACCAGCACGACCGGCCGATGGTGGAGCTCCGCGAGCCGCGCGGCGACGATCCCGATCACGCCGGGATGCCAGTCCTCGCCGGCCAGCACGTAGGCCGCGCGATCGCCGATCTGCGCGATCTGCGCCTCGGCATCGAAGCGGATGCCCTTCTCCACCTGACGGCGCTCGGAGTTGGCACGGTCCAGCTCCTCGGCCACCTGCGTGGCGCGCGCCGGGTCCTCGGCCAGGATCAGCTCGAGGCCGGCGTCGGCGCGATACATACGCCCAGCGGCGTTCAGGCGCGGCGCCAGGGCGAAGCCCACCGAGCGCTCGTTCACGCGCCCCGAATCGACCCGCGCGACGGCCATCAGCGCCCGCAGACCGGGCTTGCGCGTCGTTGCCAGCGCGCGCAGCCCGCGCCGCACGAGCGTGCGGTTCTCGCCGACCAGCGGCACCACGTCTGCGATCGTCGCCAGAGCCACCAGGTCGAGATCCTGCTCGAGCTCGCGTGGATCGCGGTCGCCCGCCTCGAACAGCGCCTGCGCCAGCTTGTAGGAGACCGCGGTGGCGCACAGCTCCGCGCACGGATATCCGCACAGCGCAGGGTGTACGACTGGAGCGCGCGGCAGCACGCCGTCCGCGCGCGGCGCGTGATGGTCGGTGACGACGACAGCCAGGCCGAGCTGGCGCGCCAGCGCAACCTCCTCGACGGCCGTGATCGCGCAGTCGACGCTCACCAGCAGCTGCGTGCCGCGCGCCGCCAGCCTCCGCACCGTGCCTTCGCCCAGCCCGTATCCGTCGCTCGCGCGATCGGGCAGGTACGAGTCGGTGTCCGCGCCGAGCGCGCGCAGGGCGCGCAGGAGGATCGCCGTGGAGCAGACGCCGTCGACGTCGTAGTCGCCGTGAATCGTGATCCGCCGTCCGCTCGCGGCGTGCGCGAGGATCACCGTGACCGCCTCGCCGATGCCGGCGAAGAGCGAATGGTGATGCTCCTCCTCCGCCGCCAGGAAGGCACGCGCGAGAGCGGGCTCGCCGAGGCCGCGGCGCACCAGCACCTGCGCGAGCGCGCCGCTGATCTGAAGCTCGCGCCGCAGGCGCGCGACATCCGCGTGCGGGCAGTCGGCGATCTCGAAGCGAGGGAGCTGCATCGCGGCCACACTACGGCCACGGCGAGACGGAACTGCCTAGGGGCTCTGGCGCTCGCGGCGCATGCCCTCCAGGTATACGAGCGCGATCCCGATCACGGCCCCCGGAATCGCATACAGCACGACCGCCACGTCGGTGGCGTTCTGGCCCGGGACCTTCAGCGCAGAGACCTTCACGCCGTAGATGATCAGGCCGACGACGATCGCGCCAACGAGCGAGCCGACGAACGCGCCGACGATCCCGCCCCAGAAGCGGTCCGGCAAGAAGATCGTGAAGTGCCAGACGGCGAGGCCCATCATCACCCAGGCGAGCAGTCCCATCAGCGCGACCTCCCGTGGCGACGGTTGCGCGGGCGTTTGCGCTTCTCGCGCGGCTTCGGCTGTTCCTTCAGGACGAGATCCTCTGGCGTCAGATCGGCCGTCGGGTCGCGCTCGGGCTCCTTCGCCGGCGCCCCTTGCGGGTCGTCCTCTGGCTTGGCCGGCGGCGCCTGCTGCGCCACCCCGGCGCTCGCCGCCCTCCGATCGTTTGCGATCCCGCTCGGCTTGCCCTCGACGTCGAGGTCGCGAACGAGTTCCTGGAACTCATCGCGCGAGATCTGCTCGCCAGGCTCCTGCGGCGCGATCAGGCTGCCGCGCCGCGAGCGTTTGCGCCTCTGCGCCGGCTCGACGTCCGAGGGCTCGCCGGCGACGGTCGTCGCGTAGGCCGGCACTTGGCCGAGTTCGCGCACGATCCGCGCCCGGCGGCTGCGGTAGCTGCCCTCGCGCTCCTTCCAATGCGTGAGCACCGGCGAGGCGATGAAGATCGACGAGTAGGCGCCCGAGGCGATCCCGACCATCAGTGCGAAGGCGAAGTCCTTCAGCGTTTCCCCGCCGAAGAACAGCAGCGCGAGGACGGGCAGCAGCGTGCAGAAGCTGGTGGCCATCGAACGCGTCAGCACCTCGGACATCGAGCGGTTGACGATCTGCGTGAACGCCGCGCGCGGCATGCGCGGCACGTTCTCCCGCACACGATCGAACACGATGATCGTGTCGTACAGCGAATAGCCGAGGATCGTCAGCAGCGCGGCGACCGTGGAGGTCGTCACTTCGCGCCCGGTCAGCGAGTAGACGCCGGCCGTGATCAACAGGTCGTGCATCAGCGCGATCAGGACGGGAATGGCGTACTTCCACTCGAAGCGCAGCGTGATGTAGGCCGAGATGACCAGCAGCGAGGCGATGATCGCGATGATCGCGCTGTTGGCGACCGTTTTGCCGAACGTCGGGCCGATCGAGGTCGATGAGAAGTTCTTCGTGCCCGCGACGCTGCCGTTGCCGAACTTCGTATCCAGCGCCGCCTTGATCTCTTTGACCTTCGTCGGGCGCAGCGTCTTGGTCGAGATCTGGAAGCCCTTGCCGCCGATGCTCTTGTTTTCAAATCTCTGCACCTTGGCGTTGCCGTAGCCGGCGGCCGCCATCACGTTTTCGATTTGGCTCTCGCTGACCGGCTTGACGAACGCCGTCTGGATGCGGGTGCCCGACTTGAAGTCGATGCCGAAGTTCAGTCCCTTGCCGCCGATCGCCAGCGCGCCGACCAGCAGGATCGTGCCGGACAGCGAGAAGAACCACTTCGAGGCGCCCATGAAGTCGAACGTCCAGCCTTTGCCTCGCCTCGCCGCGCCGAGCGCCGCCGGGTGGGAGACCAGTTTCGAGCGGCCCATCGCGCCCAGCGCGGCCTGCGTTGCGAGCACCGCGGTGAACAGCGACACGAGCGTGCCGATGCCGAGCGCGAACGCGAAGCCCTTGACTTCGGCTGTCGCCAGCGCGAACAGGATGAAGGCGGTCATGAACGTCACGACGTTGGCGTCGACGATCGCCGCGAAGCCGCGCTTGTAGCCGGTCGCAATGCCCGAGATCACCGAGCGTCCCCCGCGGATCTCCTCCTTCACGCGCTCGAAGATCACGATGTTCGCATCGGCCGCCACGCCGATCGTCAGGATCAGGCCGGCGATCCCCGGCAGGGTCAGCGTGATCGGGATCAGCTTGACGAGCGCGAAGAAGTAGATCCCGTAGATGACCAGGCCGCCGACGGCGATCGCGCCGAGCACCCGATAGAAGAGCAGCAGGAACAGGCACACGATCGCGAAGCCCACGAGGCCGGCGACCAGGCCCTGGTTGAGGGCCGTTTTGCCGAGCGTCGCCGAGACCTGCGAGTTGGAGATCAGTTCCAGCTTGATCGGCAGCGCGCCCGACTGCAGCTCGTTGGCGAGTTCCTGCGCGGAGGTGATCGTGAAGCCTCCGGAGATCTGCGAGCCGGTCGTCGCGTCGATTCCTTCGGGGTACTTCGTGTAGTCGATCGACGGCGTCGTGATCAGCTGGTCGTCGAGCACGACCGCGAAGTGCTGCTGGGCGGCTTCCTTGCCCACGCCGGGGAGCTGCGCTTCCTGCCCGCGGTGGGCGATCGTCTTCGTGACGCCCTGGAAGACGTTCTGCCCGTGGCCGGTGAATTCGAACGTCACGTTCGGCGCACCCGTGCCGCCCCCCCCTTCGTCGAAGCTCTGCCGCGGGTTCTTGACGTCCGCGCCCGTCAGCACCGGGTTGTCGTCGATCACGTACCAGCTGTTGGGGCTCTTCTGCGTGACCTTCCCCGAGGCGCTTTCGATCGGGCGCGCCTGCACCAGCAACGTGCCTGGGTTGACCCGCACCGCCTTCAGCTTGGCGCCAACCGGCGCTTTGTAGTCCGCGTACAGGTTCTTTTCCGTTTCCTCCGGCCCGCGCAGCACCTTCTGATGCGCGGTGTCGAGCAGGTACCAGTTGCCGTAGATGCATCCCCCGATCTGCTCGGGCGTGCAGCCCGGCGACCAGGTCGTGTCGGTCTTGCGCAGGACCGGCGGTCGTTTTTCGCCGCGCAGCACCGCCTGGTACTCGGGCAGGCCGAACTGCGCGGCGCCCGCGTTCGCGCCGCCGGTGACGGTCGCTTCGCTCGGCGCCGGCTGGCCCGAGGGCCCGATCACGTTCGGCTCCCAGTCATAGAAGAACAGCTGGGCGACCTTGCCGACCTCCTGTTCGGCGCGCGCCGAGTTGCTCACGTTGGGCAGGGCGACGTTGATTTCGTCGGCGCCCGAGCGCTGGATTTCGGGCTGCGAAACGCCGAGCTTGTCGACACGCTTGCGCATGATGTCGATCGCGCGGTTGAGCGATTCCGCATCGACTTTCGATTGCGCCGTGGGCTTGGCCTGGTACACGAGCTCGACGCCGCCCTTCAGGTCCAGGCCGAGGCGCGTCTTCTTGGTCGCGATCACGGCCAACGAGCCGGCGATCAGCCCGGCGACGATCAGCAGGATCAGCGCGTTGCGACGGCGGTCGGTCATTGGGAATCCATCGCTCGCGGGAGCCTACTTCTCAGGCGTCAGCACGAGCAACAGCCCGCCATCGTCGTCATAGGCCGGGAACATGTCCGCCTTGGCGCTCGCGGCGACGTCGCGTTCGCCGCTCACCTGCACGGGCACCTCCAGCGCGCGTACCCCCCACTCGAGCACGGTGTCCACCGGGTCGTCTCCGTTTGAGAACTGCAGCCCGAGCACCTGCTCGACGCGCTGGCCGATCACGTCTTCCTCCTCCAGGCCCGTGAAGGCGAACGAGTTCTTGCCGCAGCCGATCACGCGGCCGGCGCCGTCGCAAACGAAGAAGGCCGCGTCGGGCGCCGGGTAGTAGTCGTCGAGCAGTTCGAAGAGAAACGCGAAGCCGCACTTCGCGCAGCCCTTGCGCTGACGCGTGAAGCCGATGTTGCGGTCGAGCTCGCTCGTGCGGTGACCGCAGTTGGGGCAGATGAAGGGGTGTGCCATGGAGAAGTACAGAGTACGCAAGCGACGAGGCGAAGGCCGCCGGTGATCGGCGCCCGGGCCGCGGGCGACTCCGTCGTTCCGATCGTGGGCAGTCCGGTCGCGGGCGGCGATGCTTAGAACAACGCCGCTTCGCCGGGCGTCGGAGGATCGAGGCGCATATGCGCGAAGGCGGCCGCCGTGGCCGCGCGGCCGCGCGGCGTCCGCTTGATCAGCCCCTCCTTCAACAGATAGGGCTCGTACACATCCTCGATCGTGTCCTGCTCCTCTCCAACGGCCACCGCGAGCGTCGACAGGCCGACCGGCCCGCCTTCGAACTTGACGCAGATCGCGCGCAGGATCTCCCGGTCCAGGCGGTCCAACCCCAGCTCGTCGACCTCGAGCATCTCGAGCGCCGCCTGCGCGGCATGCGCGGTCACGATGCCCTCCATGCGAACCTCCGCGAAGTCGCGCACGCGCTTGAGCAAGCGGTTGGCGACGCGCGGCGTGCCCCTGCTGCGCGCGGCGATCGCCACCGCGCCCTGCTCGTCGAGCTCGATCTGCAGGATGTCCGCCGAACGGCGCACGATCGTCGCGAGATCCTCTACCGAATAGGGCTCCAGGCGCGACTGGATGCCGAAACGGTCGCGCAGCGGCGTGGTCAGCAGGCCGGTGCGCGTCGTCGCGCCCACCAGCGTGAAGGGCGGGAGGTCGAGCGTGACCACGCGCGCGCCCGCTCCCTGGCCGACGGTGATCGGCAGGCGGTAATCCTCCATCGCCGGATAGAACGTCTCCTCGAGCGTCCGCGGCAGCCGGTGGATCTCGTCCACGAAGAACACGCTGCGCGGCTCCAGCGCGGTCAAGAAGGCGGCGATGTCTCCCTTTCGCTCGAGCGCCGGACCGGCCGTCTGCACGAAGGGCACGTCCAGCTCGGCGGCGACGATCTGCGCAAGCGACGTCTTGCCCAGCCCGGGCGGCCCGGCGAGCAGCAGGTGATCGAGCGCGCCCCCACGCGCGCTGGCGGCCTCGATCGCGACCGCGAGCTGCTCGCGCAGCGCCTCCTGCCCGACGAACTCCGCGAGCCGGCGGGGACGCAGCGAGCGGTCGAGCTCGTCCTCGGCGACGAGATATGGAGTCTGGATGCGCGGCGTCTCTCCCGTCGCGATCTCGCCGCCGCTCATGACCCGGACCGCGCGAGGCGCAGGGCGTGCGCGATCAGCTCCTCGGCGCTCTCGCCTTGCGCGTCCATCAACAGGCCTTCGGCTTCGCCGGGCGCATATCCGAGCTCGATCAGCCCGGCGCGCGCGAGCGTTCGTCCGCCGGCTTCGCCCTCCCCGTCGATGCCCTCGCTGGCACCCGCTCCGCGCGCGGCGAGAATCGACTCGTCGAACGCGTCTCCGTCCGTGCGCACCACGACCTTCTCGCGCAACTCGACGATGATCCGCTCGGCGGTGCGCTTGCCGATCCCCGGGACCGCCTGAAAGCGCGGCGCGTCGCCGGCCGCGATCGTCGCGATCAACTCGCGTGGCGTTCCGCCGGACAGCACGGCGAGCGCGACCTTCGGTCCGACCGCCTGCACGGACAGCAGCATCAGGAACAGGTCGCGCTCCTGCTCGGAGTGAAAGCCGTACAGCGCGAGCGCATCGTCGCGCACGATCAGGTGCGCGTGGAGCGTCACGGGCTCGCCGATCGGCGGCACGTGCCGCAGCGTCTCCGCCGAGACGGCGGCGCGATAGCCGACGCTGTCGCACAGGATCACGACGTGATCGGCGCGGCGCACGGCCACCTCGCCGCGCAGCAACGAGATCATGCGCCGGCCCTCGCGAGCGCGCTGGAGAGCGGGGCGCAGTTGGCGTGGCAGATGGCCACGGCCAGCGCGTCGGCGGCGTGATCGGGACGCGGCTCCTGGTCCAGGCCCAGCAGCGTCTTGACCATCTGCGCGACCTGCTCCTTGCCCGCCCGGCCGTTCCCGCATACCGCGCCCTTGACCTGCTGCGGCGTGTAGCCGGTGCACGGCAGGCCATGCTGGCCGGCCGCCAGCATCACGACGCCGCGCGCGTGCCCGACGGCAAACGCGGTGCGCACGTTCTGTCCGAAGTACAGCTCCTCGAGCGCCACCGCATCGGGCTCGTGCGTGGAGATCAGCAGCTCTATCCCTTCATGGATGTCCGCCAGGCGGCGCTCGCGCGGGAGCTCTGCCGGCGTCTGGATCACGCCGCCGTCGAGCGCCTCCAGTCGGCCGCCGGCGGGCGACCGCCGATCGGTGGCCACCACGCCATAGCCGGTGTTGGCGAGCCCGGGATCGATGCCGAGGACGATCATGTGCAGTGATTCTGCGCCTGTCACCGGACGCCTGCCTGCCTGTGCCCCACGGGTGCCTGTGCCCCGGGGGTGCCGTACGCTGGGCGGCAGATGAGCGCCGAGCAGATCGACTTCGCGGACGAGGGCCTGCTCGACGGGCTGGATGGCAAGGCGCGTGCCGAGCGCCTCGCGCTGCTGGAAGCGCTCGCCGCGGAAGGCGTGTCGCTGGCCGAATTGCGCCGTACGACGGCCAGCGGCACGGTCATCTTCCTCCCCGCCGATCGTGTGATCGTGGGCGACCGGCGCTACACGGCGCAGGAAGTCTCCGAGAAGAGCGGCGTCGAGCCGGAGTTCCTGATGGCCGCACGCCGCGCGATGGGGCTGCCGATCCCCGAGCCCGACGAGGCCGTCTACACCGATGCCGAGCTCGAATCGGCCCGCAGGATCCTCGTCGCGCGTCAAGCGGGAATCCCCGATGCCGACAGCCTCGATCTGCTGCGGGTGCTCAGCCGCGGCCTCTCCCAGGCAGCTGAAAGCCTGCGTGCCTTCCCGCTGAAACTCGTCCTCGAACCCGGGATAAGCGAGCGCGACCTCGCGGGCCGCTATGCCGAGGCGGCCGCGCAGCTGTATCCGATGGTCGATCCGATGCTGAGCAACGTGCTCGCATTGCACCTGCGCCACGCCACGCAGAGCGAGGTGGTCAGCGCGCTGGAGCGCGGCGGCGGGCAGCTCCCCGGTTCGCGCGAGGTGGCCGTGGGCTTCGCCGACCTGGTCGGCTTCACGCGCCTCGGCGAGGAAGTCCCACCGGACGAGCTGGGGCGCCTGGCCGTGCGCCTGGAAGCGCTCGCGACCGACGTCGCCGAGCCGCCCGTGCGGTTGGTCAAGACGATCGGCGACGCCGCGATGCTCGCGTCGGCCGAGCCCGCGCCGCTGCTCGACGCGGCGCTCAACCTGGTCGCCGCGGCGGACGCCGAGGGCGAGGACTTTCCCCAGCTGCGCGCCGGCACGGCGCTCGGCATGGCCGTGCCGCGCGCCGGCGACTGGTTCGGCAGGCCCGTCAACCTCGCCAGCCGCATCACCTCGATCGCTCGCCCCGGGAGCGTCCTGGCCGAGCGTGAGATCCAAGAGTCCGCGCCCGAGACCTACAACTGGTCGTTCGCGGGCGAGCGCCGGCTGCGGGGCATCCGCGAACCGGTGCCGCTGTTCCGCGCACGCCGGTTGGCAGCCTGAGGCGCAACGCACGGCGCCCGGCGTCGGACCGTCCTGCTGCCCAGCTAGCCCCACATCCGCCAGGGTGCCTCGCCGGAGGCCCACAGGTCGTTCAGCTGAACGGCGTCCTTGTAGGTGTCCATGCACTCCCAGAAGCCCTCGTGGCGATGGGCCCGCAGCTGATCGGTCGCGGCCAGGCGCTCCAGTGGTGCGCGCTCGAGCACGCTGTCCTGCTCGAGATATGCAAGCACGCCGGCCTGAAAGCAGAAGAACCCGCCGTTGATCCAGTGCTCCGAGCGCGGCTTCTCGTGAAAGCCGCGCACCCTGCCGTCGGTCCCCAGCTCGGTTACGCCGAACTGCAGCCGCGGGCGCACGACCGTCATCGTCGCCAGTGCGCCATGCGCCGAGTGGAGCTCGAGCAGCGCGTCGAGGTCGATGTCCGCCAGCCCATCGGCATACGTCGCGCAGAATCCGGGTTCGCCCTCCAGCAGCGGCGCGAGCAGCTTGATCCGCCCGCCCGTCTGCGTGGCCTCGCCCGTATCGACGCATTCGACGCGCACGCCGGCCTGAAAGCAGAAGAACCCGCCGTTGATCCAGTGCTCCGAGCGCGGCTTCTCGTGAAAGCCGCGCACC
>DATHGU010000022.1:0-2064 GCA_035317495.1 Solirubrobacteraceae bacterium | reverse complement strand
CTGCTTGCGGTACATGCCGCGGTGCACGCCGCGCGTGTAGGGAAACTCGGCGGGCTCGCCGAGGTCGAGCTCGGCGGGCAGATCCTGCTCGGTGTACAGCTCGGCGATCTCGATGCCCGAGTCGGTGAAGCGGCGTGGGTCGTCGGGGCCGACGATCGGCGCGACCGTCAGGTGCTCCTCGGTTGAGGCCATACGCTGGATGATAAGGCGCGCTTTTCGCGCGGGCGGTCGCGGCCATGGGTATCCTCCCGGGCCATGTCCACGTGTCTTGTCACCGGCGGCGCCGGCTTTCTCGGGTCGCATCTGTGCGACGAGCTGCTGGCGCGCGGGAACAGGGTGATCTGCGCGGACAACTTCGAGACCGGCTCACTGGCGAACATCGAGCACATTCGCGACCCCGAGCGCTTCATGCACGTCGGCGTGGACATCATCGAGCCGTATTTCATCGAGGAGCCGATCGACTTCGTCTACCACCTTGCCTCGCCGGCCTCGCCGATCGACTACCTGCGCCTGCCGCTGCACACGCTGAAGGTCGGTTCGTACGGGACGCATCACACGCTGGGGCTGGCGAAGGCCAAGCGCGCGCGCTTCTTGATCGCGTCGACGAGCGAGGTGTACGGCGATCCGAAGGAGCACCCGCAGGCGGAGAGCTACTGGGGGCACGTCAACCCGATCGGCCCGCGCGGGGTGTACGACGAGGCGAAGCGGTACGCGGAGGCGCTGACGATGGCCTACCACCGCCAGCAGGGCGTGGACACGGCGATCGTGAGGATCTTCAACACGTACGGCAGTCGCATGCGTCCGCACGACGGCCGGGCGATCCCGACGTTCCTGCGCCAGGCGCTGGCGAACCGCCCGCTGACGGTCTTCGGCGACGGCAGCCAGACCCGCTCGTTCTGCTACGTGAGCGACTTGATCCGCGGGATCATCGCGCTCGCCGAGTCGGGCTACCACGATCCGGTGAACATCGGCAATCCGGACGAGTTCACGCTGTTGGAGCTGGCCGAGACGGTCAAGGAGCTGACGGACTCGAGCTCGGAGATCGTCTACGAGGCGCTGCCCGAGGACGACCCCAAGCAGCGCAAGCCGGACATCTCGCTGGCGCGCGAGCTGCTCGGATGGTCGCCGGAGGTCTCGCTGCGCGACGGCTTGCAGCGTACGATCGAGCAGTCGGGCGTGGAGCTGCTCGTCGGCGGTTCGAGCTGAGCGCGCTGGGGCCGTTCACCTTCCGGCGCGCGCGACAGCGGCGTTGCAAGGTACGTCGCCGTGCGGTCATCAGACCGCTACATCTGCAAGTCTGAAGCGTTGTGAGCAGTGAGATGGGACCACGCTCCGGCAGGACGTCCGCTCCGCCCGCGCCGCGTACGCCATCGGCGGCGGTGCCGACTCGACCATCGAGGCTAGGACGCGCGATCGCGACAAGCGGGCGGCCGGCGACGGCCAGAGCGGTCCTGTCGGAGGCCACGGCACGCAAGCAGGCGGGCGATCGCGACATGCGCCGCAAGCGCCCACCGGCGCTGTCGTTCCTCTTGCGCATGGCCACCGGGCGGCGCTTGGCGCGCGTCGTCTCGCTGCTGGCGCTGGACTTCGCCGGCGTCGCGCTGGCGATCTTCACGGCGCTGATCCTCAAGGCGCTCGCGTTCGACCGCGTGCAGTTCACCCCGGCGCTGCACGAAACCGAACGGATCCTGCCGTTCGCGTACCTGCTCACGGCGCTGCTGTTCGCGCGCTCGGGGCTGTATGCGGAGCGCGCGCTGCGACCCGGGCTCTCGCGGATCGTCGGCTCGCTGTTCCAGGTGGCGTTCGTGGCGCTGGTGTTCGCTGTGGTGAGCGGTGAACACTTCTCCAGCTATTACCTTTTTTATGGATCTCTGGCGTTCGCGCTCCTGTACGTGTCGTCGTTCCGCGCCGGGTACGAGTGGCTGACGGGCGTCCTCTTGCGCGCCGCCGGCTACCGTCGGCGGGCGGTGATCGTCGGTACGGGCAAGCACATCGGCGACCTCGCCCACGCGCTCGGCGACGCGCCGCACTCGCCGATCGAGGTCGTCGGCTTCCTCTCGCCGA
>DATHGU010000021.1:0-3372 GCA_035317495.1 Solirubrobacteraceae bacterium | reverse complement strand
CGTCCACCCCGCAGCCTCGCCTGCTACACCGCCTAACACCGTGGCACTACTCATCTAGGATGCAGCGGGTGTCCGAGCCGCAAGGCAAGTCCACGTGGAAGCGGGTCGTCGAGCTGACGATCGCGATCGGCGAACGGATCCTCGCGCCGATCGAGCGCTTCATCGGCAAGCGGTCCTTGGTCGGAGACGCGACGTTCTTCCCGCTCGAGCGCTTTCCCTGGGTCGACCACATCGAGCAGAACTGGACGGTGATCCGCGAGGAGGCGGAGCGGCTGCTCGAGGATCAGGCCGACCTCGCCAACTTCCAGGACATCTCCAGGGACCAGATCGAGATCACCGACGACGACCGCTGGAAGACGTTCTTCCTGTACGGCTACGGATTCGAGGCCAAGCTCGGTGTCGAGATGTGCCCGCGCACGGCCGCGCTGATGCGCGAGATCCCGGGCATGAAGACGGCGATGATCTCGATCCTCTCGCCGCGCAAGCACATCCTCGACCACCGCGGCCCGTACAAGGGCGTGCTGCGCTACCACCTCGGGTTGATCGTTCCGCAGGACGCCGAGGCCTGCCGCATCCGCGTCGGCGAGGACATCCGCCACTGGCAAGAGGGCCGGAGCATGATCTTCGACGACACGTTCAACCACGAGGTCTGGAACGACACCGACGAGACCCGCGTCGTGCTGTTCGTGGACGTCCTTCGCCCGCTGCCCGAGCCCGACTCGACGATCAACCGCGCGATCGTCAAGGCGATCGGCTACTCGCCGTTCGTGCTCGACGCCAAGCGCAATCAGGAAGCTTGGGAAGCGCGGTATCGGCAGCGCAGGCGCGCTTCGCCGGTCGAGCAACCGGCGGCGTAGTCAGCCATCGCTGAAAGGGTTCTCCACCCGCACGCCGGCATAATCCTGGCCGTCGTTCATGTCCTCAGATAGGACGGTCTCGCAGCCCAGCAAGCGGGCGGCCTCGATGATCGCCGCGTCCCAATAGGAGATGTCGAAGCGCTGCCTCGTGGACATCGCGGCAAGCGCCAACTCGGCCGTCGTCTCCTGCACCGCGAAGCGCCGGAACGACTCTACGAGCGCGACGGCCTGCCCGTGCGCCAGGCGGTCTGCTCGACTGTCACGCGTCGCCTGGACGTAGAACTCCTGCAGAACCTGCACCGACAGGCCGAGCTCTCGCGAGGAGAGCAGTTCGTTGGCGCGCTTTGCCTTCTCGCTCTCGGCCGCCTCAGGCGAGATGGCGTAGAGCAGGACGTTCGTATCAACGAACCGCACGCCCGTGCAACTCCTCGCGGGCGAGCCGGTCGCCGGCGCTGAAGCGGTCGATCTGCTCCTGAACCGACCTTTGCTGGGCCTCGAGCCGCGAGAATTCGACGTCACGCTCCGAGAGCGAGCGCAGGTAATCGGCGACGAGCCCGCTGACCGAGCCGCCACGTTCGGCCGCTCGCACGCGGGCTGCGCGATAAACGTCGTCTGGGACTGTAACTGTGATGTTGGGCACTGTGCTACACAGTATCACAGATCCACAGGCTCTCGTACCGGTCATCCGACAGCATGGGCCGCTAGACGCCTTCCTGCCAATGCCCAAGCGGGAGTGTTCTTGACACCCAGCTATTCAGCACCGTGAACTCGCCCGTCACGATCAGCACCCCGAGCACGATCATCACCGCCCCGCCGATCCCGATGATCACGGGGAAATGCCGCTTGACGACGGTCAACGCCCCCGTCATCCGCTCGAACGCCACGGCGATCAGCAGGAACGGAATCGCAAGCCCGGCCGAGTAGAACGCGAGCAGCAGCGCCCCGTGCGCGGCCGAGCTCGAAACGGCCGCCTGCGTGAGGATCGCCCCGAGCGTGATGCTCGTGCATGGCGTCCAGGCGATCGCAAACGCCGCGCCGGCGACCAGTGGCCCGCCGCGGCCAGCGAGCCGCAGCAGCGTCTCGGACTGCCACTCGCGGTTGAGCAGCCGTATGAACGGGCTTGCCAGGAAGGCCACGCCGAGCACGATGATCACCGCGCCACCAACGCGCTCGAGCAGCGTTTTGTGGTCGTTCAGCGTCGAGCCGATGACGGTCGCGCTGAGCCCGAGCAGGATGAAGATCAGCGAGAAGCTCGCGATGAAAAGGAGGCTCGGCACGAGCACGCGGCGCATGCCAACGCCCTCCTTCAGATCGGCCGGCGTGACGCCGATCACGGTCGAGAGATAGCCCGGCACGAGCGGCAGCACGCACGGCGAGAGGAACGACACGAAGCCCGCGGCAAGCGCCAGCGGGATGCCGACGCCCGTGGCCGTGTCGGCGCTAGAGGCGAGGATCAAAGCGGGGTGGCTCATGGGCGGGGCCCGTCGACGGGCTGGGTGAAGGATTGCGCATCGCAGAGCGCAGCTCGGCCACCTCTCCTTCCAGGCGCTCGACCCGCTCGCGCAGCTCCTCGAGCCCGCCTTCGTCCCCTCGCGCGCTCTCAGCCGCCCCCGGCGCGCGAGACGCTTCAGGCCGGGCGATCGAGTCACCGCCGTTCGCGTCGGCCGAGGCGGCCGAGCCGTCCTGCGTCTGATCTTCCAGCAGCTGCGCGTAGCGCTCCTCCTTCTGCCCCGGCCGCCGCTGCAGCCGGATCGCCAGCTCGCGCGCGATCAGGCGTGCGAGCGCGTCATGCACATCGCCGAGACCGGCGAACGCGTGCATCCGCTCGGCGCGCTGCTTGAGCTCGCCGGGGGTCTGCGGCCCGCGCAGCATCAGCACGCAGAGGATCGCCCGTTCGGCCTCATCGATCGGCAGCGCTTCGTCGAGCAGGTGGCGGTACTTCGCCGCGCGGCTGCCCGCGCCGCTGGCCAGGCGCACGAAGCGCCGGCGCTCGAGACGATGCAGCGCGTCGCGAATCGTCGCCTCGTCGTACTCGACGACCGGCTCGCGATTGGTCGACTGGTTGCACGCCAGCCGCAGCGCGTTGAGCGACAGCGGATAGGCGTCGGGCGTCGTGCGCTGCTTTTCCAGCAGGCACCCGAGCACACGCGTCTCTGCGGCGGTCAGATCCACGGCATAACCCTACGACGGCAGTAGAGTCAACGTGTGAGCAGCCAGCCCTTCGCGCAGGGGCGTGCGGGCGATGGGCGCCATGCGCCGCGTCCGGACCTACGCCCCGAGGACATCCCCTCCACGCCCGTCTCGCTGCGCCGCATTGCCAAGCTGTTCCGGCCGTATCGGAAGCGCCTGGGGCTGCTGCTCGGGCTGATCTTCCTGGCCGCCGGCCTCGGCGTGATCAGCCCGTTCCTGCTGCGTGAAATCCTCAACAACGCGTACCCGCACCACGACACCACGCTCCTCACCGGGCTGGTCGGCGGGATGATCGCGCTGTCGGTGCTCACGAGCGTGTTCGGCG
>DATHGU010000020.1:0-2730 GCA_035317495.1 Solirubrobacteraceae bacterium | reverse complement strand
GACATCGCCTCGGAGTATCGCTACCGAAACCCCGTCGTCGGGCCGGGCGACCTGGTGGTCGGGATCTCCCAATCGGGCGAGACCGCAGACACGCTCGCCGCGATGCGCCTGGCGCGCGAGCGCGGCGCGACGGTGCTGGCGATCACCAACACGCGGGGCTCGCAGGCCACGCGCGACGCCGATGGCGTCCTCTACACGCGCGCCGGGCTGGAGATCGGAGTCGCCGCGACGAAGACGTTCGTCTGTCAGGTGGCCGTCATGTACCTGCTTGGGCTGCGCCTGGCGGAGCTGCGCGGCACGCTGCCGGCCGAGCGGATCACCGAGCTGGTCGGCGAGCTCAAGCGCCTGCCGCACAGCATCGATGAGCTGATCGAGGACTGCGAGGCGCGCACCGAGGCGATCGCCGAGAAATGCTGGAACGCCGAGTTCTTCCTGTACATCGGCCGCCATGTCGGCCTTCCGGTGGCCCTCGAGGGGGCGCTGAAGCTGAAGGAGATCTCCTACATCTCCACCGACGCCTATGCCGCGGGCGAGATGAAGCACGGGCCGATCGCGCTGCTCGACGAGGCCACGCCGGTCGTTTGCGTGGCCACGCGCTCCCCGGTGCTCGACAAGCTCATCTCGAACATCCAGGAGGCGCGCGCACGCGGTGCGCACGTGATCGCCGTGTGCACGTCCGGCGACGGCGTCGTCGAGGCGCACGTCGACGAGTCGATCGCCGTGCCGGCGACCGACTGGATGCTGCAGCCGATCCTCGCGGTCATCCCGCTGCAGCTGCTCGCCTACGCGATCGCCCGCCACCGCGGGCTGAACGTCGACCAGCCGCGCAACCTGGCGAAGACCGTAACGGTGGAGTAGCTCGGCATTCCGCGCCTCGCGCGGAGTGAGCATCTAGCATCGCGTTCGTGAAGACGCTGCCCGACTGGCTGATCCCGCTTCCCGACGCCGAGGCGATGCGCGCGATCGATCGCTGGGCGATCGACGGTCAGGGCGTGCCCGGCCTCGATTTGATGGAGCGGGCGGGGGCTGGTGTCGCGCGTGCCGTCGAGGTCCACTCCCCCGATGGTCTGGTGGCCGTCGTATGCGGCAAGGGCAACAACGGAGGAGACGGGCTGGTGGCCGCGCGTCTGCTGCGCGAGGCCGGCCGCCAGGTCACGGTCGTATGCGTCGCGCCCCCGCAGGACTACGAGGGCGATGCGCGCGAGAACCTCGATCGCCTGCCGGGCGAGCCGCCCGTTCGGCTTGACGCCGGTGCGTTGGACGGCGCCGCGCTGATCGTCGATGCGCTGCTGGGGACGGGCTTCGCCGGAGAGCCCCACGGCGCGATAGCCGAGGCGATCGACGCGGTGGGCTCCGCGGGAGCGCCGGTCGTGAGCGTGGACGTGCCAAGCGGCGTCGACGCCTCGACGGGCGCCGTGTCGGGACGAGCCGTGCTCGCGGCGGTCACGGTCACCTTCCATGCGGCCAAGCCGGGCTTGTGGATCAGACCGGGCAAGGCGCACGCGGGCGAGGTGCAGACGATCGACATCGGGATTCCGCGTGGCGCGCCGGTCGAGGCCGAGATCGGGCTGATAGCGCCGTCGGTGCTCGAGCGGCTTCCCCGCAGACGCGCGGCGTCGACCAAGTTCACCTCCGGTCACGTGCTCGTCGCCGGCGGCTCGCGCGGGTTGATCGGCGCGCCGCAGATGGCGGCCCGCGCGAGCATGCGGACAGGCGCGGGGTACGTGACGGCGTGCGTTCCCGCATCTCTGCAGGACGTCGTCGCGAGCGCCGCGCCGGCCGAGCTGATGACGCGCGGCATGGCCGACCGCGAGGGTGAACTGACGGTCGCCGCGGTCGCTGGTGTGCTCGAGAACATCAGGCCGGACGGGTCGCTGGCGCTCGGACCGGGGATCGGGCGCGGCGAGGGGGCGATCGCCTTCGCCCGCCTCCTCGCGCGCGAGGTCGAAGCGCCGATGGTGCTCGACGCCGATGGCCTGAACGCCCACGCGGGCCTGCTGGGCGATCTGTCGAAGCGACGCGCGCCCACGGTGCTCACGCCGCACGCGGGCGAGCTCGGCCGGCTGCTGCAGCTGGACAGCGAGGAGATCGAACGCGAGCGCCTGCGCCACGTGCGCGCCGCCGCGGAGAAGGCCGCGGCGATCGTCGTGTTGAAGGGCGACGACACGCTGATCGCGGACCCGGACGGGCGCGTCGCGGTCAGCCCGGGAGGCAGCCCGGCGCTTGCGACAGCCGGCACCGGCGACGTGCTCACGGGCGTCGTCGCCGCTCTGCTGGCGCAGGGACTGGAGGCGTTCGGCGCCGCCGCGGCGGGGGTTTGGCTGCACGTCGCCGCCGGCCGTGAGGCCGCGCGCCGCGAGGGCGCAGCCGAGGGAGTGATCGCCGGAGACGTGATCGCCGCGCTGCCCGCCGCACGCACTGGAGCTGGCGCGTGAGCGCTCCACGGGCGCAGGCGAGCGTGAACTTGGCTGCGCTCGAACGCAACTGCTCGCGCCTGCGCTCGGAGCTGCGTGCGGGGGCGGAGCTGTGTGCGGTCGTGAAGGCCGACGGGTACGGCCATGGTGCAGCTCACAGCGCCGGCGCGGCGCTGGCTGGCGGCGCGAGCTGGCTGGCGGTCGCGAGCGCGCAGGAGGCGCGCGAGCTGCGCGAGGCCGGCCTGCGTGACGCGCACATCCTGGTGATGGGCGCGCTCAGCCTGTCGGAGGTGCGCGAGGCGCTCGCCGTCGACGC
>DATHGU010000019.1:0-4234 GCA_035317495.1 Solirubrobacteraceae bacterium | reverse complement strand
GCACGTCAAGCTGGACTCGGGCATGGGGCGCTTGGGCACGCGCGACGCCGGCGAGGCATCGCGTCTGGTCGCCGCTGCGCGCGAGACGCGCGGCGTCGAGCCGGTCGGCTTGATGTCGCACTTCGCCACGGCTGACGACCTGCACGACGACGGCTTCTTCGCCCGCCAGCTCGGCACCTTCGCACGCTGGGCCCGCGAGCTGAAGGTCGAGCAGCCGCAGCTGATCGTGCACGCGGCCAACAGCGCCGCGATGCTGCGCGACGCCGACGCACAGTTCGACATGGTGCGCTGTGGGATCGCCCTCTACGGGATGGACCCGTTCGGCGTCGACCCGGCCACGCGCGCGCTCGAGCCGGTGCTCGAGCTGAGCTCCTACGTGGCGGAGGTCAAGGGATGCCGCGCGGGCGAGAGCGCCGGCTACGGACGGCGCTTCGTCGCGCAGCGCGACACCTACCTGGGGGTCCTGCCGATCGGGTACGGCGACGGGGTGCGGCGAGGGCTCTCCAACAATGGCGACGTGTTGATCGGCGGTCGCCGCTACCCACTCGTGGGAACGGTCAGCATGGACAACGTGACGATCGACCTGGGGGCCGCTGCGAGCGCCGAGCGCCTGCGCGGTGAGCCCGCGATCCTGATCGGCTTCCAGGGAAACGAGCGGATCACCGCGGAGGACCTCGCCCGGCGCCTGGACACGATCAACTACGAGATCACCTGCCTGCTCACCCCGCGCGTCCCACGCGTCTACCACCGCGACGGCGAGGCCCTCGAGCAGGCCGCAGCGCGGCCGAGCGCCACGGCGCCGCAGGCCGGGGCGTGGATTCCGGCTCGAGATGGCTGAGGGCCTCGAGGCCGCGCGCGCCGCGTTGGCCGGGCGACCGGCGTGGCTGGTGGGCGGTGCGATCCGCGACCGCCTGCTCGGTCGCACGACGGTGGATCTCGACGTGATCGTCGACGGCGACCCTGCTGCCGCGGCGCGAGCGATCGCCCGCGCCGCCGGACGGGCGGCCTGCTTCGCGCTGTCGGAGGACTTCGGCGCCTGGCGGGTGGCTGCCCGCGACTCCTCGTGGCAGGTCGACGTCGAGCCGATGCGCGGCGGATCGCTGGAGGTCGATCTTGCCCTACGCGACTTCACGGTCAACGCGATCGCCGAGCCGATCGCTGGGGGCGAGCCGATCGACCCGCTCGGCGGCCTGCAGGATCTGGAGGCCCGCCGGCTGCGGATGGCCTCGCCAAGCGCTTTCGCGGAGGATCCCCTGCGCGTGCTGCGCCTGGCGCGTGTCGCGATCGAGCTGGACCTGGAGCCCGAGCCCGACACGCGACGCCTCGCTGCAGAGCACGCCGGCCGGCTCGCCAACTGCTCGCCCGAGCGCGTGTTCGCGGAGCTGCGCCGGATCATCGCCGCGCCGCAAGCGCTGCGCGGATTGGAGCTGCTGGCGGAGATCGGCGCCACGGCGGTCGTGCTGCCGGAGCTCGATGCCTTGCGAGGGGTCGAGCAGAATCGGTTCCATCACACGGACGTGTATGGGCACACGCTCGAGGTGCTTGATCGGACGATCGCGCTGACGGATCTGGGCGCCGACGGACAGCTGCGCGCCGATACCGAGGCGGGTGCAGTGATAGAGGGCCATCGAGCGGAGCTGGCGGCGCTGCTGGCCGAGCCGCTCGCCGACGGCCTCGCGCGCCGCGACGCCTTGCGCTGGGGCGCGCTGCTGCATGACGCGGCCAAGCCCCTCACGCGCGCGGTTCGCCCTGATGACGGCCGCGTGACGTTCATCGGCCACGACGACCGCGGCGCGGCAGTGGCGCGCGCGGTGCTGGGTCGGCTGCGCACGAGCGAGCGCCTGCGCGCGCACGTCGCAGCGCTCGTGCGCCACCACCTGCGACTCGGCTTCCTCGTGCACGAGCCGCAACCTCTTGCGCGCAGGACCGTCTATGGCTACCTGCGCACCTGCTCGCCGGTCGAGGTCGATGTCACGCTGCTGTCGGTGGCCGATCGCCTGGCGACGCGCGGCGAGCGCGCGCGCGAGTCGATAGACGCGCACATGAGCGTCGCACGGACGATGCTCGCCGACGCTCTGCGCTGGCGCGCCGAGGGCCCGCCCGCGCCGCTCTTGCGCGGCGACGAGCTGGCGGACGAGCTGGGCATCGCCACGGGGCCGCGCGTGGGAGAGCTGCTGAAGGAACTCGCCGAGGCTCAATACGCCGGCGAGGTGGCGACGCGCGAGCAGGCGCTCTCCTATGCCAGGAAGCTGCCGTAGGGCAGCCGTGCGTGACCGATCCGAATAGGCTTCCGCTCACGATGGCCGACCCCGACTGCATCTTCTGCAAGGTCCTCGCGGGCGAGCTGCCCGCGACGATCATCGATGAAGACGAGCGGACGATCTCATTCATGGACATCGCCCCCGCCACGCGCGGCCACGCCCTTGTGATCCCGCGTGTGCACTCCGCCGACTTGCTGAGCGTCGAGCCGGAGGACCTTGCGGCTGCGGCGCTCGCGGCCCAGCGACTCACGAGGCGCATGAAGAAGCGCTTGGGTGCCGACGGCGTGAACCTCCTGAACTCCTGCGGCGTGGTCGCGTTTCAGACCGTCTTGCACTTCCACATCCACGTGATCCCCCGCTACGAGGGCGATTCGCTGAGACTCCCGTGGGTGCCCGCGGCGGGCGATCCACAGGAGATCGCCGTGGCCGCGCAGGAACTCGGGCCGGCATAGCGAAATGGTGAAATCGCTACATATGGCCCGGACTCGTGTTGAATGGCAATGATGAAACGCACATACCCGGCCATCTTCGCGATCCTCGTGCTTGCCCTCGCGCTTCCCGCGGTCGCCCCCGCCACGCTCGCCGAAGTCGGCGTGATCCCGCCGACGACCAGCCCCGAAACGGTGCCCAGCTGTCCCGCCAGCCCCTGCCTGGCGGTCAGCCGCACGACGGGCTTTCAACTCAAGGTGGCCAAGAACACGACGCTGATGACCGTTCCGCGGAGCGGCTCGATCGTCGCCTGGACGGTCATGCTCGGAAAGCCCAACGCCACGCAGATCAAGTTCTTCAACGCGAACGAGGGCGGCGCCGCGGAAGCCGGGGTCGCGATATTGCGCGCGCAGAAGCCGAAACTCACGTGGAAGCTGATCGCCTCGAGCCCGACCGTTAAGCTGCAGCCGTACTTCGGCAAGACGGCCCAGTTCCCGCTCGAACGGACGATCGCGGTGAAAAAGGGCGACGTCGTGGCGATGACCGTCCCGACCTGGGCACCCGCGCTGGCGTTGGGCTTTGGCAAGGACACCTCATGGCGCGCGAGCCGCGCCAGGCGCCAGTGCGCCAGCACGAGCGCGCAGAGCACGCACACGTCGATCGGAAGCTCCGTGCAGTACTTCTGCCTCTATCAGACAGCGCGCTTGACATACAGCGCAACCCTGGTCTCAACCCCATAGCACGCCGCTGGGCGGCGCTGCTGCGGCTATTTGCCGGTCGGCGCGCCGGCGCCGCCGGTGGGACTCGAGCCGGCGGCTGATTTTTCGCTCGATCTTTCTTTTTCTTCGGCCGACGCGCCACCCGAGGCGCTGCTTTCTTCGCCGGCGCCACTCGAGCTGCCGCCGCTGGTCGGTTCTTCGGTCGCTTCGTTGCCGCCGGATTCGTTGGAGGGGCTTTCGGAGGTGGTCGTTTTGCTCGCCGAGGTGGACGTCGAGGTCGTCTGCACCGCGGCCTTTTCAGCGCTCGTGTCGTTCGGAGGCGTGATGTCGGGCGTGCTCTTGGGCACGGCATCGGAGGCGCTGCTGCCACCTCCGCATGCCCCGAGCGTCCCGCCGGCGAGCAGCAGCGCGAGCGCGAGGACGGCGGCGCGAACGATCAACGATCTCCCGTCCGGGGTCCGAGCGGCCCCATGCGCCGGCCGCAGGTGGGACAGTCGTTGAGATCCTTCTGGGCGAGCTGGTCGCACCACGTGCAGAAGCGAAGGTTCTCCACGGCCCACGGCAACCGCGAGGTGGACGGGGCGAGCGGAAGGACCTTGCCAACGACTTCCAGCTCCTCGCCGGTGTCGCGGTCCAGGTAGGTCTCCCCGTACTCCGCCTCGATCACGATCTCGCGCCCACTGCCCGGGTTGCGCAGGCGATAACGCTGGCTGGTGCTCACGACGGGGACTTTATCGGAGCGGCGGCGGGGGAGGTGATCGGTAGGCTGCCGCGGTGCGCATCCTCGTATTCCACGGCTATCTGCTGGGCGGGACGGGGTCGAAC
>DATHGU010000018.1:0-2701 GCA_035317495.1 Solirubrobacteraceae bacterium | reverse complement strand
GTGAGGATCTGCGGCGCCGCGGCCACCGGTTCTCGACGAGCGCCGACACCGAGGTCCTGGTTCACCTGTACGAGGAGTACGGCGAGGCTCTCGTGAGCGCCCTCGAGGGCATGTTCACGTTTGCCCTGTGGGACGCGCGCAAGGGGCGTCTGCTGCTCGCCCGCGATCGCTTCGGCGAGAAGCCCTTGTTCATCCATGAACACGATGGACAGCTGATCTTTGCATCCGAACTAACGGCGCTCCTGGAGGTCAAGCCGCAGCTGCGCGAGCTCGACCCCGCTGCGATCGACGCCTTTTTCGTTTTCGCGTACGTGCCAGGGCCCGACACGATCGTTCCGCATGTGCGCCAGCTGCCTCCCGGGCATCTGCTGAGCTGGGAGCGGGATGGCGGAATGGTGCACGAGCGCCGCTGGTGGTCGCCGCCCGAGCGGAGCGTACAGCGACCCGAGTCGCTCCACGCGCTGGCGGCTGAGGCAAAGCGGCTGTTTCAAGAGTCGGTCTCCACGCGAATGGTCGCCGACGTGCCGGTCGGCGTGTTTCTCAGCGGAGGCGTCGACTCGACGCTCGTCGCAGCTACCGCCGCGGAGGCGTCCTCCCAGCGTCTGAAGACGTTCACCGTCGGCTACGACAGCGGCGCGGTCAGCGAGACCGACCGCGCACGCGAGGTAGCAAGGCGTCTTGACACCGACCACCACGAGGTCACGCTCAGCCAAGCGGATGTGGCAGGGCGTGCCCCCGCCGTGCTGTCTCGCCTGGACCAGCCGCTCGCCGATCCGGCGGTGCTCCCCCTCCACGCGCTCTCGGAGTTCGCGCGGCCGCGAGTCACCGTCGCGCTCGGCGGCGAGGGAGCAGACGAGCTGTTCGGCGGATATCCGCGCTATCGCTGGCTGGAACAGGCCAGGCGTCTGCACGCTGCCTTGCCGGAGCTTGCCGTGAGCTCGCTCGCGGGCCTGCTGCGCCGCTCGGCGCGCTGGCCGGGAGCCGCGCGGGTCTCGACGCGCCTGGCGCCTACACCGGTGCTGGAACGCAACCTCGACTGGGTGACGAGCGAGCGCCGTCACCGGCGCGACGCGCTCTATGGGCCTCGCCTGGAGCACCTCGACAGCGCCCGCGTGCTCGCCGACCTCGCCGCACACGCCGGTGAGCTCAACGGCGGGTCGAGCGCTCGCTGGCTGATGCATCTCGATCAGGTGCACTACCTTCCCGACGACGTACTGGTCAAGACCGACCGCGCGAGCATGCTCGTGTCGCTGGAGATCCGCACCGCCTTCCTCCACGGTGGCTTGGCGGATTTGGCTGGCTCGATCGACACCTCTATACATCTGGCAGGCGCGGGCAAGGCACTCGTGCACGAGCTACTGCCGCCGGGCATCATCCCGGCGCCCAAGCTCGGGGGCTATCGCAAGACCGCCTTCAGGGTTCCGGCTGCCGAGTGGCTGCGTGGACCCCTGGCGCCGGTTCTGCGGCGCCAGCTCGAGCGCGGAACGATCTACGAGGAGGGCTACTTCGATCGTCGTGCAGTCGAGCAGCTCGCGCGCGAGCATGCGGCGTCCGTTCGCGATCACAGCGATCAGCTCTGGCCCCTGCTCTCGCTGGGGCTGTGGGCAGACCGCCTGCATGGACTCGATGGCGAGTAGGTCGCCGCGCCGAGGCAGCCGGCCGCGGCTGCTGATCGTGACACCCGACTTCCCTCCGGCGTCGGGGGGGATCCAGGTGGTGGTCCATCGCCTGGCCGCCGGATTGCAGGGCGCTTGCCCAGGCGATGAGCTTCCAACCCGCTCTGACGCTCAGCGCTCACATAGTTGCCAGCCCGGCCGCTGCCGCGATCCGCCGCGCGATGGGAGCGAGAACGGTCCAGTACTTCCACGCCGAAGAGATCGGCGCCAAGCCGAGGCTCGCGGCATTCGCCGCGCGTCAGGCGGATGCCTCGATCGCCGTCAGCGCCTACACGGCCGGGCTGATCGAAGGCGTCGGAGGCGCGCCGGAGCGGATCACGGTGATCCCCAACGGCACCGATATCCCGTGCGACCCGGCCCCCGCGCCTAGTGATCGGCCGACCTTGCTTACGATCGCCCGTATCGAGGAGCGTTACAAGGGCCACGACGTGATGGTCCGCGCGCTCCCGCTCGTGCTCGCGAAAGTGCCCGACGCGCTATGGGTCGTGATCGGCGATGGCTCGCTGCGCGCCGGCCTCGAAGCGCTCGCGCACTCCTACGGCATTGCCGGGTCGATCCGCTTTCTCGGCGCCGTTTCCGACGAGCAGCGCAACTCGTGGCTGCGCCGCGCACGGCTGTTGGCGATGCCGAGTCGCCTGCCCGCCGGCGGCTTCGCCGGCGAGGGCTTCGGCATCGTCTACCTGGAAGCGGGCGCCCATGGAAAGCCCGTCGTCGCGGGCAACGTTGCGGGCGCGGTCGATGCCGTGCTCGACGGCGAGACAGGGCTGCTCGTCGATCCCACCGATTCGCTCGCGGTGGCCGAGGCGATCACCAGGCTGCTGCTCGACGAGCGGCTCGCCAGCCGGCTCGGCCGAGCCGGCGCCGAGCGAGCGCGGAGCTTCGCTTGGCCGGTCATCGTCGAGCGCGTGGAACGCGTCCTGCTGGAGCTCCTGCAGAACCCGCCCGCCGGCGACCGGGCGCCCGACCGCAGCGGAGAAGGGGCGGAGACGGCCGCTTGAGGGTCCTCTACGTGAACCACACGGCCG
>DATHGU010000017.1:0-2911 GCA_035317495.1 Solirubrobacteraceae bacterium | reverse complement strand
CGTCGTCCCAATCGATGTCGGCCACCCCCAGCGACACGAGCTCCTCCGCTCGCAGGCCGCACGCGTACGCGAGCTCGAACATCGCCCTGTCGCGCAGCTCCAGCAGGCTTCCGGCGGGGATGCCGTCGAGCAGGCCGGCCGCCTCGCGCGCGCTGAGCACGCGCGGGAGATGCGAGGGTCGCCGCGGGGTGGAAACAAGGTCCGCGGGGTTCTCGCGAATCTCGCCATGCTCGCGCTGGCTGGCGAACAGCGCACGCAGCGCCGCCAGCTTGCGCGCGCTGGTGCTCGGCGCCGCGCCCCGTTCAGACAGATGCGCGATGTAGCGGCGCACTTCCTTCGCGCCCATCTCTCCGGGGCCCTTCCCCTGCGAGCTCGCCCACCGCGCGAACTGCTCGAGGTCCACGCGATACGCGCGCCGCGTTCGCTCCGCCGCGTCGCGCCGCACCAAGTCGTCCATCAGCAGCCCGATCGCGCCCCGCCACGCCTCCTGCAGGCGCACCGCAGCGCCGGCGCGCGCTCGCCCGCCGCCGGCTCGGCCGCTGTCATCCCTCCCGCTGCTCATCGCCACTGCTACTTCGCCGTCACCGGCCTCGCGCCCTGCCTGCGACCCTCGCGATAGATTCCCGCCTGTGAGCTCTCCGCCATTCATCGGGCCTTCTTTCCCACCACGGCCGGGTGGACCGTAGGTGTACGGACCGGCACCGCGCTCTGCCTGGCTGGACGTCGACTGGCGCCGGCTTCAACGTTGGCTCATCGTAGACGGCACGCCCGTGAACACAATCGAGCTGGGCGCCGAGCACCGATCGCAGGACGGCCGGCATGCCGGCCAGCCGCTCGTGTTCGTGCACGGCCTGTCCGGCTCGTGGCCCAACTGGCTCGAGCAATTGCCCGCCTTCGCCGAGCAGCATCGCGTGATCGCGCTCGATCTGCCGGGCTTCGGACACTCGCCGATGCCGAACGAGACGATCTCGATCTCCGGCTACGCGCGCATGCTCGACCGGCTGCTCGACCAGCTCGAGATCGACGCGGCAGCGGTCGTCGGCAACTCGATGGGCGGCTTCATCGGCGCGGAGCTGGCGATCGCCTTCCCGCAGCGCGTCGAGCGGCTCGTGCTCGTCTCCGCTGCCGGCATCTCCACGCACGGCCATCGCGGCTCCGTGCGGGTATTGCCGGCGATGCGACGGCTCGAGCGGATCCTGATGGCCTCGGGGGCGTGGGCGGCGTCCAAGTCCGACGCCGTCACCAGGCGCGCGCGCCTGCGCGATGCGGCGCTCGGCGTGGTCGTGCGCCACCCCGGCCGGCTGCCGGCGGCGCTCGCCGCCGAGCAGGTGCGCGGCGCGGGCAAGCCCGGCTTCGTCCAGGGGCTCGAAGCCGTCCTCGACTACGAGATCCGCGAGCGCCTGCGCGAGATTGCCTGCCCCACGCTGATCGTGTGGGGCGACAGCGACCGGCTGATCAACGTGCGCGACGCCGACGTGTTCGCCGAGCTTATTCCCAACTCGCGCAAAGTCGTGTACGAAGACACCGGCCACATGGCAATGCTCGAGCGCCCGCAGGCATTCAACGCGCTGCTGCAGGAATTCCTCGACGAGTAGTCAGCGCGCCGAGCTCGCCCAGCGGCGCGCGCGGCTCAGCGCGCCGCGCTCACAGCGCGACGGCGCCCTCGGAGGCGCTGCCGACGAGCTTTGCGTACTTCCTGATCGCCACGTCGACGTGCTCCTCCGCGCGCGGCGGCTGCTCGTACGCGTTCACGCGCGCGACGATCTGCTCGTCTGACAGCGCCACGTCGAGGCGGCGGCTGTCGGCGTCGATCGTCAGCTCGTCGCCGTCGGCAAGCGCCGCGATCGGGCCGGCGCGCACTGCCTCCGGTGCCACGTGCGCGGCCATGAAGCCGTGCGTCGCACCGGAGAAGCGCCCGTCGGTGATCAGCGCCACCTGCTCGCCAAGCCCCTCGCCGACGATCGCCGCGGTGACCGACAGCATCTCGCGCATGCCCGGTCCCCCGGCGGGGCCCTCGCCGCGGATCACGACCACGTCACCCGCCTGGATCTCGTGAGCGAGGACGGCGGCCATCGCGGCCTCCTCGCCGTCGAACACCCGCGCCGGGCCGGTGTGTTTGCGTCGCTCGTGCCCCGACAGCTTGACCACGCAGCCTTCCGGCGCGACGTTGCCGCGCAGTATCGCGAAGCCGCCCGTCGGTTTGATCGGGTCCTCGAGCGGGCGCACGACCTTCTGGCCCTCGGTTTCCTGCGCCTCCGCGGCGTGTTCGTCGATCGTCCTTCCGGTCACCGTCGGCACGCCCGGGTTGAGGATGCCCGCCTGCAGCAGGCGGGCGAGCACGAGCGGCACGCCGCCCGCCTCGTACAGGTCCGTCGCCGCGTACTGCCCGCCCGGCTGCAGGTCGCACAGCAGTGGGGTCTGCTCGGAGATCGCCTCGAACTCGTCGAGCACCAGCGGCACGCCGATTTCGCGCGCGACCGCCAGCAGGTGCAGCACGCCGTTGGTCGAGCCGCCGCTCGTGGCGACCGCCGCGATCGCGTTCTCCAGTGCCGGCTTGGTGATCACGTCGCTCGGCAGCTGCCCGCGTCGCAGCACGTCCATCACCAGTTCGCCGCACTGCTTTGCGACCTCCAGCTTGCGGCCATCCTCGGCGGGCACCATCGAGGTGCCGGCGGGCGAGATGCCGAGCGCCTCGAATGCCATCGCCATCGTGTTGGCCGTGAACTGGCCCCCGCATGCCCCCGCCCCCGGCGAGGCCGCCTCCTCGAGATCGTGCAGCTCCTGCTCGGTTATCTTGCCCGAGGCGAACTCGCCGACCGCCTCGAAGACCTGCTGGATCGTCACCTCGGCGCCCTTGTACCAGCCCGGCTTGATCGAGCCGCCGTACAGCATCAAGCCTGGGATGTTCAGG
>DATHGU010000016.1:0-2373 GCA_035317495.1 Solirubrobacteraceae bacterium | reverse complement strand
CGCGGTGGCCTCCCACTCCAGGTACGTGCGCGGGCCGGCGCTCGCCTCATGGGTGAACACCAGTGATTCGTAGATCGCACTCGCCGTTCCCATCACCTGCATCACCCGGTCGCGGCCCTCGATCGGGCGGGTCAGGACGCTGGCCTCGAGCACCACGTCGTCCGCGAACGCCTCCCCGAACGCCTCCGCCGACTTGCTCGCAAACGCGTTCGTCCATCCCTGCGGCCGAGCGTCGGCCGCGATGTTGCCGTCCGCACTGGTCGCGTGCTCGGTCAAGAACCGGTCGAGCTGCGCGGCCAGTGCGGCGGGCTGCTCGACATGCGGCCAATGACCGGCGCGCTCGATGACGACCGTCTGTACCGAGGCGAAGCGCGGTGAGACAGCCGTCGCGACGAGCTCCTCGGTGACCAAGCCGTCATCGCCGCCGCGCACGACGAGGACCGGTCCGGCGTACCGGCTGCGCTCCGGGGCGTCAGGCAGGCCGGTGTTCCAACAGTCCACCAGGCTGGCGACCACTTCGGGCCGCACCCGCAGACCGATCGCCACGAGGCGATCCAGGTCGGCGTCCGAGAGCGCGACCGACAGTTGCTGACGCAGGTCGCGCTGCGCCTCGGCGTCCGCGCCGAGGGAGCGAAACGGCTCGACGACCTCGTCCGGCAGCCGTGTGCCGGCGAGCGGCACCGGCGTCAACAGCACCAGACCCAAGGCCCGCTCCGAGCGGGCCGTCGCGACCAGCTCGGCGATCGGTGCGCCCATGCTCTGCCCGACGATCACGAACGGCTTGCCGACTCTGTCGGTGACCGCACCCACCTCGTCGGCGAGCCGCTCATAGGTGAACGGTCCGCCGGCGTCGCCGCGATCGCCCAGGCCGGCGAGATCCAGCCGGATGGTCTCGATCCCTGGTGTCTTCAGCTCATCGATGACCTTGTCCCACACGTGCTGGTCATCGAGGAACCCGTGCACGAAGACGACGGCGAGTTCGCCTTCGCCGCGGCGGAGGAACGTGGCGTCGCTGTCGGGAATTTGCTCGGCGATCGGCATGAGACGATGATCGCCGGACTAGGGCGGGGCTTCGCATCCAAGACGCCCTAGTCGCAGGCGAGCGGCCTGCGCGCTCAATCGGCGGGAAGGACGCGGTCGAGGTGCTCGCGCGTGCTGATGCCGAGCTTGATGAAGACCTTGTGCAGGTGGTACTCGATCGTCTTGCGGCTGACGAACAGCTGGTTGGCGATCTCCTGGTTGGATGCCCCGTCACGTGCCATCCGCGCGATCCGGGCCTCGTGGGGCGTGAGGTCGTCCTTGGTGCCGGCGGTCCGCTTGCGCGCCGTCTCGCCTGTGGCCTGCAGCTCGCGCGCCGCGCGGTCGGCGAACGCCATGGCGCGCATGTCGGTGAACATCTCGTGCGCCCGTCGCAGCTGCACGCGGGCGTCGAGGCGTCGCCGTCCGCGGCGCAACCACTCGCCGTAGAGCAGATGGGCGCGCGCGAGCTCGAACGCAAGGCGGCAGCGGGCGAGCCGCGCGATCGCCTCGCGGTAGAGGTCCTCGGCGATCGCGCCATCGCTCACCAGCGCACGCGAGCGCGCCTCGATGCCGAGCGCCCAGTCGGTCCCCGCCACCTGCGTTCGCTGCCGGAGACGCTCGAGCGCGTCGGCTGCCAGCCCGGGTCTCGCGCTGCGCGCGGCTGCCTCGACCAGCTCGACCAAGGCCCAATTGGAGACGGTCAGCTCATCGCGCGCGCTGGCCTGCTGCGCCGCGGACAGCTCGAGGTCGTAGTGGCCCAGACCGTTGTGCAGGATGGCGCGAGCGTGCTCGCAAAAGGTGAGGACCACCCCTTGGCCGCGGGCGAGCGCCTCGCGCTCGACGGCGGCGATCAGGCTCGTCGCCGCGGCTCCGTCGCCCCGGCACGCGGCGAGCATCAGCTTCGCGACGTCGATCCGCCGGCTGCCGGTCGCGTCGATGACAGAGTCCGCCTCTTCGATCAGTGCCGCGGCGGCGTCGAGCGTCCCTTCGAAGACGCGCAGCACGCCGAGATACATGAGGCCGATCTGCAGCACGCCGAGCGCGCCGGTGTCGCGAGCGATCACCACATGGCGGGTGGCAAGCAGATGCCAGCTGTCGTCGTCGAACAGATCCGCCGCGGCCCGCGCGGAAAGCCACGGCCAGCGCATGTCGTGTTCAGAGTGGCCGCCCTCGTCACGAAACGCGGACACCGCACGCCTGAGGATTGGCGCGCTTTCCCGGTGGTCGCCGGTGAAGCGCAGGGCGAGACCGTCGAGCAGCAGATCGGCGGCGCGCGGGGGACCAGGCGGCGGCGGGGCGGCGGCGGCGGCCTCGGCCAGCTCCGTTACCTCGCCGCCGAGGCGACCGGCGACG
>DATHGU010000015.1:0-2771 GCA_035317495.1 Solirubrobacteraceae bacterium | reverse complement strand
TCATCGAAGCGACCCTCCAGGGCCTCCTTGAGCGCGGGGATCTTCTTGCGCAGCTTCCCGCGCGCCAGGTCGGCCAGGGTCTCGGGGTCGGTGGTGCCGGCCACGAGCGCGTCGAGCATCGCACGACCAGAGACGCCGAGGATGTCCGAGGCGACGCAGTCGAGCTTGATGCCGGTGTCCTCCAGGGCCTTATGCAGCCGGTTGGCCTCGCGCTGGCGCTCCTTGATCTGCGCCTTGCGATAGCGGGTGAGCTGGCGTAGCTGGCGGATCGGCTTGGGCGGCACGAAGCTCGCTTTCAACAACCCCGCCTCCAGCAGCTCACAGAGCCATTCGGCGTCCTTGACGTCGGTCTTGCGCCCGGGCAGGTTCTTGACGTGCCGGGCGTTGACCAGCAGCAGCTCGAACTCATCCTCCAGGACCGCCCAGATCGGCTTCCAGTAGACGCTTGTGGCCTCCATCGCCACATGCGTCACGCGGTGGGCGACCAGCCAGTCGCGCAGCACCAAAAGCCCGCCGACCGTAGTGGAGAACTCGCGGACCTCCGGACTGCGCGCGCCATCGGCACTCGGCACGCGCACGCACGCGGTCACCTGCGCCTTGTGGACATCCAGCGCCGCCGGGCGCTGCACGATCACATCCATCTCGAACCTCCTGAGCTTCGACGACGACAATGACGGTCGCCCGCCAGGAGCCTCCGAAACAGACGAGTCTAAAGAGCGTGCTCAAGGCAACAGTCCCGGGATCCGGGGGAGGTTCCCACGCCAAGCTAACCACGGGCTCACAGGCACCATAGGGAACGCGGCGTTCAGCGGACAACGCCCGGATCATCACCCATTTTCACCCGCCGCGGGTCGGCGCGCCGGCGAGGGGAGCTAACCTGAGATCACTATGGCGTTTCCACAGACGCGCATGCGCAGGCTGCGCGCGACGGCTTCCCTGCGTGGGCTGGTGCGCGAGACAGAGCTCGTCGCAGGCCGCTTGGTGCTGCCGATGTTCGTCTCGGAGTCCGCCGAGCGATCAGAGCTTGGCCAACGCGAGCCGATCGCGACGATGCCCGGCGTCGAGCGCCTGTCGGTCGCGGCGGCCGTCGAAGAGGCGCGCGAGGCGGCGGGGTTGGGGATCTCCGCCGTGATGCTGTTCGGCGTGCCGGCGGACAAGGACGAGCAGGGGTCGGGAGCGTGGGACGAGGAGGGTGTCGTGCAGCTCGCCACCGCGGCGATCAAGCGGGCACAGCCGGAGCTGCTGTTGATCACCGACGTGTGCCTGTGCGAGTACACCGACCACGGCCACTGCGGCGTGCTGCGCGAGGACGGGGCGGTCGACAACGACGCGAGCGTCGAGCTCCTCGCGCGCACGGCTGTCAGCCACGCGCGCGCCGGCGCGGACCTCGTGGCGCCGTCGGACATGATGGACGGTCGCGTGCGCGAGATCCGCTCCGAGCTCGACGGCGAGGGATTCTCCGACACCCCGATCCTCGCCTACTCGGCGAAGTTCGCCTCGGCCTTCTACGGGCCCTTCCGAGAGGCCGCCTCCTCGACGCCGTCGTTCGGCGACCGTCGCAGCTATCAGATGGACCCGTCCAACGGCGAGGAGGCGGTGCGCGAGGCGCTGCTCGACGTGCAGGAGGGCGCCGACATGGTGATGGTCAAGCCGGCGCTCGCCTACGGCGACGTGATCGCAGCCGTCAAGCGCGCGACGCGCCTGCCCGTCGCGGCCTACAACGTCAGCGGCGAGTATGCGATGGTCAAGGCCGCAGCCGCGGCCGGCTACCTGGACGAGCGCACGGCCGTGCTCGAGATCCTCACGTCGCTGCGCAGGGCCGGCGCCGACACGATCATCACCTACCACGCAAAGGACGCTGCCCGATGGCTGGCGGAGCAGACATGATCGAGCCCGAGCCGACGACCGCCGAGCCGACGACGGCCGAGGCGACGACCGCCGAAGCAACGACCGAGGCGCCGCTCGCCGGCGCGGCGGATGACACGCGCGCGACGACGGCGACGCCCAAGCTGCGCAGCCGCAAGGACGGCGCGGCGATCCCGCTCGACGCGCTGGACCGCAAGCTGCTGAACCTGATGCAGGGCAGCTTCCCGATCGCGCCGCGGCCCTATCAGCACGTGGCTTCGCTGGCCGGCGTGTCGGAGGCCGAGCTGATGGATCGCGTGCAGCGGCTGCTCGACAAGCGCATCATCCGCCAGGTCACGCCGATCTTCGACACGCGTGCGCTCGGCTACTCCTCGATGCTGGTCGCGGCGAAGGTCGACCCCGAGCACCCCCATCGTGCGGCGCAGGTGATCAACGAGCACCCGGGCGTATCGCACAACTACCTGCGCAACCATGAGTTCAACCTATGGTTCACGATCGCCACGGAGCCCGACTCGGCACTCGGGCTGCAGGGCACGCTGGAGGTGCTCGCGCGCGAGGCGGGCGCCGAGTCGGTCCGCCAGCTGCCGACGCTCAAGCTCTTCAAGATCCGCATGGACCTGGAAATGGAGGGCGACACCGAGGCGCTCGCGAGCGCCGTGCAGGCGAGCGAGCCGATCGAGCTCGACCCGCAGCCCTATGACGAGCTCGACATCGCCGTAATCCGCGCGCTGCAGGGCGACATGCCGGTCGTATCCGAGCCCTACGCCGCTGCCGCCTCCGAGCTCGGCATGGCCGAAGACTCCTTCCTCGAGCACCTCTCGAAGATGCAGCAGCGCGGGCTGCTGCGCCGCGTGGCGGCGATCCTCTACCACCGTCGCGCGGGCTTCTCGGCCAATGGCATGGGC
>DATHGU010000014.1:0-5065 GCA_035317495.1 Solirubrobacteraceae bacterium | reverse complement strand
ACGACCCCGCGCCATGCCCGCCCCGCGCTCGCTCATCTGCTCCGCGAGCCTGCGATCGAGTGCCCCGCTCGGATTACGCGTCTCGCCTCCGCTCGGCGCGGGCTCTCGGCCGCGCGCCGCGGTCTCACCGGCGGCGACACGAAGCTCCTTACGCGACTCCTTACGCGACGCCAGCTCCCGGTCGATCTTCACACGCGCCAAGCGCCGCCCTTGCGGGTCGAGCCGTTCGTACTCCCGCGGTCCGTATCCGGCGAGGCCCGCAAGGGCGGAGTAGTCGCGGCGCGCGCCCGCGGCGAGGCCGCTCGCCATCGCGGCGGAGGGAAGAGCCGTCTGTGCGTCGAGGAAGCGGATTCGCTCCTCTCTTCGTTCCGCCGTGCCCGCCTCGCGGCCTCGCGCGTGCTCGCCGTCGCTCGCGACCCGTCGGGCGCTGTTCAACCCCCGCTGCTCTCGGGCGATCTCGTCCTCGATCCGCTCCGCGCGGATCGCCAATCGAGCCGCCCGCCGAGAATCCGATGCCGCCAGCGCTCGACCGTGTTGGCGACGGACACGCTCGAGCTGCGCGTGCATGGCGGACAGCCGGGTCTGGAGGGCCGGAGCCGCGCCCAGATGCGCACGAGCCTCGCGCTGGTCCGCTTGAAGCGTGCGCGTGGCCTGATCGTCGCTTGCGGGCCTCGCGCGTGTCGCGGCGACCCGCGCGGCCGTCCCTCCCGGCTCAACGTCTGGGGGACGTATGGAGAGCCGTTCTTTGACCGCGCGTGCCCCGCCGATCGCCCTGCGCGGAGGATCCAGCGCGTCTCTCACGCGTCGCGCAAGGCTGAGCCGCCCTCTGAGCCGATCATCGCCGAGCGCGCCTCCGGCGATCTGCAGCGCCTGGTGACGTCGAGCGAACGCGCCCCACCAGAATGCCGACATCAGCAGCCACTGAGTCCACCAGCCGAGCGCTTCGAGGTTCGCCAGAATCGCGAGCACCGCCAGGATCACGCCCAGCAGGAACGAGAACAGCAGCTTCGAGATGACCGCGCCGAGCAGTTGCGCGGCCCACTTGCGAAAGACCGCTCGCCCTCCGTCGCCGAGCGCCGGGGCGAGCACCGCCGCGGGGGCCAGCATCAGATACAGCAGGCTGAGCAGCGCCGACGCCAGCAGCCGCAGCGCGACGAACCCGAGCAGCAGCAACATCCCGAGCACGCCGGCCGTGATCAGCAGGAGCCCTCCGACCCTTGCCGAGGTCCCTCGCTGAGTGCGGAACTCGGCCTCAGCCGAGGTCGGACCGCGACAGCTCGTCGCGTCTTCGGCCTGACAGACAGCCCGCAGGAGCGAGCCCGGGTCGTTGATCGCGTTGCGCGCCGGCCCGTTGGCTGGGAGCGCGAGGAAGATCGCACCGTTCGTCCGCGCGGTACGCAGCAGGCGCGCGCTGTATTCAAGCGTCTTTGCCTCGGCGCTCCCGCGTGCCGCGCACACCGACAGCGACGAGTTGTTCAGCTTGCAGCGGACCAGTCCCAGCTCGCCCGTGGCGATTGCCAGTCCCGCCGCACGCAGGCGCGGGTCCAGACGGGACGGGTTCCGGCACCAGCCGACGTCGCCGAACTCCAGATAGCACCACGGGACTTCAACCGCGGTGGCGAACACCGTCCCCATGCCGTCAGCGAGCGTCCGACCGGCACGCCCAGGGGTTCCGCTGGCGGTCACTGCGAGCGTGCCGAGGCTCGCCTGGTTTGCCCAACCGCCGAGCGCCCCGACGGTGCCCGTCGGGTCGACCATCACCCACAGACCCCCCGCCATCATGGCGAGCGCGAGCAGTGCCTGACCCACCGTCTCGGCGACACGCCGGCGGATCAGTCCGTTGTACAGCGCGAGCGTCGAGGCGACGGCGAGCACGATCGCCAACCACGGCTCCGTGAAGGCCGACTGCATCTGGCGTAGCCCTCGTGCGAGACCATCGCTGACCGACGCGCTGTCCAGCAGGTCGATCGTGAAGCACCACTCGAGCATCACGATGAGCGCGTGAACGGCCCACACCAACGCCATCCACAGCGGGGTGATGAGAAGCTCCTCGACGGCCGCGTCCAGGCTGACCCCCAGCACACCGGTGTCGATATGCACGTCGAGCCCGAAGTCTCCGGTGGGGGCAGCCGTCGCGACGAAGCCGGATGTTTCGCAGTTGCGCCGACCTTGACCAGATAGCTCGACTCCGCCGAGCGCTCCTTTGCACAGCGGACTGCCCAGGCCGTTGCTCACCAATGGATCGGGTTCGCCTCGTGGCGAATCGCCGGCCTGCGCGTCACCGCCCGAGGCGCCGGCCGGCGATGTCCCCGCGATCGTGAGCGGCGGGCCGTTCGGCGCTACTCTCGGCAGTTCGGGCGAACGAGCGCCGGACGTCGGCCCGTCGGCGCGTCTGGAGATCTTCGCGGCCGGCGCCGCGTCCGCGATCGGGCGGCGCATGCTCGCGCTGGACGTCGCGCAACACGATGCCGCCGCGAGCACCGCCAGGAGTGCGGCCCGCACCGCAGTCGCGGGCGTGGGGTCCGGCTTCACGCGCGCGTCGGCGTGGTCGAGAAGGCGCGCAGCAGGGCCGGCACGACAACGTCGACCTGGATCGCCTCCACGCGTCCCCGGTGGTCGCGGAACAGACAGCGCCCGGCCTCGAACTCGAGCAGCGTCTGGCGCATCCTGCGGTCCTCCGGATCGAGCCCGAGCAGGGCCAGCGCCCTGCCCGCCTCGGCCTCCGAGCGCATCCCGAACACGAACGTCGCGCCGATCAGGTTGTCCAGCGACTCGCGCTCGCCCATCAGCGTGTCGGTCACGAGCTGCGTGCTGATGATCGGGACCGCGAGCTCTGAGCGGCCCATCCGTTGCAGCGAGGCGAGCAGACGGCGGCCTGCCGGATCCCCGAGCAGGCGCCAGCCCTCATCGAACGAGAACAGCTTCAGGCGCTCCCGCTCGGAGGACATCAGTTGCATCGCGAACATCGCGATCAGACGCACGATCTGCTCGCCGATCCGCTCCGACTGGGAGTACTCGCCACGGGGCGTGCCCGGTTCGGGCCCGGGCAGATCGCGGATCGGCAGGTAGGTGACCTGTCGATGCCCGACGGCCGGCAGGTCCACGTCGGGATCGGCGAATCCGAGCTGCGTCAGCCCGGAGCGCGCGTACACCTCGAGCGTCTTGCCGACCTGCTGGTCGGTCGCGTCGCCCTCGCGCAGTGCGTGCACGATCTCCAGACACGTGGCGTTCGAGCTGCGCCGCATCACCCGGTCCACGGCGCCCACGACCGACGTCTCCCAGGCGGGCTCGGCGCGACCGGGCAAGAGATCGCGCAGAAACGACACCGCCGCGTCTTGGCGCAGCGGCTCGGGCGCGACGCGCAGTGGATCGAGCACGCCGCGCAGCGCAGGGTCGGGACGCAGCGTCACGCACTCCGTATGAGGCGCGACGTCCTCCAGCAGGTGGAAGCGATGATCGCCCTTCGGATCGCAGTCGATAACGCGCGCACCCGACAGGAAGCCCTCGTACTTCAACTTCTGATCGAGCGTGGTCTTCCCGGATCCGAGCGCGCCGACGCTGAGGATCGTCGTGTTGCGGTCGTTGTCCGACCCCTCCCTGAGGTTCAGCCTGACCGGCTGTCTGGAGCCCGTCAGCGTGTAGCCCAGGTAGAAGCCGCGCTGCGAGCCGACCCCGTGCGTCGCCGATGGCATCATCGCCGCCACCTGCTCGGTCGTGAGCGTGTCGTCGTAGCCCGCGACGCGCGTTCGTTGGGCTGGAAGGTGCTGCAGGAACAGCTGAAGCTGGTCGCCGAGCGGGCGGTGCAACCGGATCTCACCGTACGCCCGGCGGCACATCTCCACGCGTTCCTCCAGCTCCTCCCGCCCACCGGCGCCGATGGCTATCGCGAGCGTCGCGCGAAGCAGCGGCGGGCGACTTGACGCCTGCAGGTGGGCAAGCAGATCGCGCGCTTCCTGCGTCCGTGCATAGCCGAGGTCGGAAGCGCCCTGCTCGCCGTCGACCTCCGCGCGCAGGATCTGGTCGGCGTCCTGGATCCTTTTCCGGGCGATCCGCAGCGCGAGCTCATTCGGCAGGAAGCGGGCGTTCAGCGAGAGGTCGATCGCGAACGGCAGGCTTTCGGCCGGAGCGAACATCAGCTCGGCGCGAGCGCCCGGAAACTGCGATTGCTCGGGCAGCGCGCCGAGGACGAGTTGCGCCTGCCAGCTCACGCCGCGCTCGGCCTGGATACGCAGGAACCTGCCGTGATGCTCGACGTCGCCGTCGGTCCAGCGCAGCACGTCGCCCTCGAGGGGCGCCAACACCGCCGCGCCGTTGCGCTCGAAGACGAGGGCTCGCGGTTCGTGCAAGCCGTCGACATCCGGCTCGCCGAGGCCGCGACAGAATGCCCGCCGGATGAGCCATTGCAGCTCCACCCCGCGCGCTTGCCGCACGGGGAGGAAGTCTGCCAACCGCGCGTGGGCCTGGTCGGCGCGCATGCGCGCTCGCTCCAGCTCTGAAACGGCCAGCAGGCGCCTGTCGCGCATCGAAAAGACGCGGGCGAGCGCCTGCCACCAGTCCCTTGGGCCATGCTCGGCGGCCTTCGACACGTACGCGGCCACGTCGCGCTCGGGGTCGCGCAGGCTCACCACCACGAACACCGCCGGTCGAGTCCCGCCCGCCGCGCGCAGACGACGTGTGTGTTCCTCCACATACAGACGTCGCGCGCGAGCGTGGGACTGTCCCGACACGGCGAGAGCGGGGTCGTGGTCCATCTCGCGCGCGTACTGCTCGACGTCCGCCCCGCGCCCCACCCGCAGGATCTGCACATCCGCTTCGATCGCCTCCAGCGCTCCCAGCAGCGCGAGGAATCTGGCGCGCTTGCCGTCTTCGCTCAACCATTGATACGAGGCGACCTCGACTGCGAACGCCGCCCACACATCCGTCAGGCCATCGGCGAACACGCAGTTGCCGTACGTGAAGCTGATCGGCGGGCGCATCTCAGCGCACCTTCAGTCGCACAGCTCGCCGCAGCAGGATGACCTCCCCGCGCGGCGGATCGGACTCGCCGGGCTTCCGTCGCACGGTC
>DATHGU010000013.1:0-9473 GCA_035317495.1 Solirubrobacteraceae bacterium | reverse complement strand
CGGATACATGACCGAGTATCCGATCGCGAGGGCGTGGGCCGACGCGCGCGTTACGCGGATCTACGGGGGTACGAACGAGATAATGAAGGAGATCGTCGGACGTTCGTTGGGCCTCTGACTGCGCGGGCTCGCGCCTGCCTGTGCAGGCGTCGCGGGCGCGGCCCCACCGGCCGGGCCTCAGCGCGCGCCGGGCGAGTCGGCCGTTTGCGGGCCGAGCTCGCGCGCCAGCTCCACGAAGTAGTCGAGCGAGCGCGGGTTGGCCAGCGAGTCGACGCTGGCCGCCTGGTCGGGCGGCGCGCCCATCAGGATGCGCTTGACCGGCACCTCGAGCACCTTGCCGGACAGCGTGCGCGGCACCTCATCGATCTGCCTGATCTCGTTGGGCACGTGCCGCGGCGAGCAGTACTCGCGGATGCGGCGCTTGATCTGCGCGCTCAGCTGCTCGTCGAGCGTCGTGCCGGGCGCGAGCACGACGAACAGGACCATGCGCAGCTCGGCGGCGCCAACCCGGTTGTCCTCGCCGGGGCGCGCCGGGATGTCGACGACGATCGCGTCGAGCACCTCGGGCACGGCGCCGGCCGCACGATAGATCTCGCTGGTGCCCATGCGCACGCCCTGGCGGTTGATCGTCGAGTCCGAGCGCCCGTAGATAACCGCGCCGCCGCGCGGCGTGACGCGGATCCAGTCGCCATGGCGCCACACCCCCGGATACATCGCGAAATAGCTCTCGCGCAGGCGCTCGCCGTCCTCGTCGCCCCACAGGAACAGCGGCATCGAGGGCATCGGCTCGGTGATCACGAGCTCGCCGACCTGATCGAGGTGGCCCCTCCCCTGCTCGTCGAACGACTCGACGGCGCAGCCGAGGATGCGGCACTGCAGCTCGCCCTCGTACACCGGCAGCAGCGGACAGCCGCCGACGAACGCCGTGCATACGTCGGTGCCGCCGCTCGTGGAGAACAGCCAGATGTCCGAGCCGACGTGCTCGTAGACCCACTTGAAGCTCTCCGGCGCGAGCGGCGAGCCGGTCGAGCCGATCGCGCGCAGGGCACCCAGGTCGTAGTCGCGCGCCGGCTCGACGCCCGCCTTCTCGCAACTCGCCAACAGGCCCGCGCTGACACCCAGGGAGGTGATGCGCGCGCGCTCGGCGAGGCTCCACAACGCGCCGAGGTCGGGGTGCGCCGGGCTGCCGTCGTACAGCACGATCGCCGCGTCAGACAGCAGGCAGCCGACGAGGAAGTTCCACATCATCCAGCCGGTCGTCGTGAACCAGAACATGCGGTCGCCCGCTCGCAGCTCCAGGTGCAGGCGCTTCTTCAGCTGCTCGATCAGGATCCCTCCGTGCCCCTGCACGATCGCCTTCGGCAGGCCCGTCGTGCCGGAGGAGTAGAGTACCCACAGCGGGTGGTCGAACGGCACCTGCTCGAAGCTCAGCTCGACGCCCTTGCCGCGCGCGAGCAGCTCGTTCCACGAGAGCGATGCATCGGGCCCGGCGCGCTCCGGCCCCGTGTCCTCCGGTCCCATGTCCTCCAGCGCCGTGTCCTCCAGCGTCGCGTCCACCAGGGCCGTGTCCTCCAGCGCCGCGTCCTGTGACAGGTATGGGAGCAGCACCGTGTGCTGCACGCTCGGAAGCTCGGCGAGGATGCTCTGCACGACGGCCGTGCGGTCGAAGTCCTTGCCGCCGTGACGGTAGCCGTCGACGGCGAGCAGCACCTTCGGCTCGATCTGCGCGAAGCGGTCGATCACGCTGCGCGCGCCGAACTCGGGGGCGGCGCTCGACCATATGGCGCCGATCGAGGCGACCGCGAGGAACGCGATCAGCGTCTCGGGGATGTTCGGCATGTAGGCGACCACGCGGTCGCCGCGCCCCACGCCCAGCGCGCGCAGGCCGCCGGCGGTGGCCGCGACCTGCGCCGTCAGCTCGCCCCACGTCAGCTCGTCGAGCTCGCGAAGCTCCGAGCAGTGCAGCACGGCCACCTCCGCGGGGTCTCGACGGCGAGGAGAGCGCATGCCCTCCGCTGAGAAGTCGACCGATCGAAGATCGGCCAGCATGTTCTCGGCGTAGTTGAGCTCGGCGCCGGCGAACCACTGCGCTCCCGGCATGCGTCGCTCGTCGAGCACCTGCTCGTAGGTCTTTGAGCAGCGCACCCCGCAGAACTCCCAGATGCTTGCCCAGAACTGCTCGAGCTCATCCACCGACCAGCGCCACAGCTCGTCGTAGTCGGCGAACTCGCGGCCGTTGCGCTCGCCGGCCCAGCGCATGAAGCGAGTCATCTCGGCGCGCTCGCGATCGGCGGCGGTCGGCTCCCACAGCGGCGTCTGGCTGGGTGCGCTGGACATGCGGGTATTCTCGCGGTTTGTGGAGGTCTCTGGTCTGCGCGCCGAGTTTCCCGTGCTCGCCGAGCACGCGTACCTGAACGCCGGCACCGACGGTCCGCTGCCCGCGCGGGCCGTGCGCGCGGCGGCGCAGGAGCTCGAGCGCGAGGCCGCGGCCGGGCGCACCTTCGCGCATTTCGAACGCCGCAGCGAGCTGAACGGGAAGCTGCGCTCGGCGTATGCCACAGCGCTCGGCGCCGAGGAGGCGGACGTCGCGCTGACGACCTGCACGAGCGAAGGGATCGCGCTGACGATCGGCGGCCTGGCGCTTGGGCGCGGCGATGAGATCGTCACGAGCGACGAGGAGCACCCCGGGCTGCTGGGAGCGCTGGGCGCCGAGCGGGAGCTGCGCGGCGTGTCGGTGCGGGAAGTCCCGCTGGGCGAGGTCGCCGAAGCGGTCGGCCCGCGCACGCGCCTGGTCGCCTGCTCGCACGTCGGCTGGATGAGCGGGCTGCTCGCGCCGGCCGAGCTGGCGGAGCTCGACGTGCCGGTGCTGCTCGACGGCGCGCAGGGCGTCGGCGCGGTCCCGGTCGACGTCGCCGCGCTCGGCTGCGACTCCTACGCGGGCGCCGGGCAGAAGTGGCTGTGCGGCCCGGACGGCCTCGGCATGCTGTACGTCAGCCCCGGCCTGCGCGAGCGGCTGGCGGTCTCGCGCCGCGGCTACGCCAACCTCGACGACCCGGACGGCGGGCTCGACGCGCGCGTGCACGACGATGCGCGGCGCTTCGACACGATGTCGCTGAGCGCCGAGGCCGTCGCCTGCGGGCTCGCGGCGATCGAGCTGCTGCAGGCGGCGGGCTGGAGCGCCGTGCACGAGCGCGCTCGCTCGCTCGCCGGATCGCTGGCCGAGCGGCTCGCCGAGCGTGGGCGCGACGTTGCGCCGCGCGACGACACCACGCTCGTGTCGTTCCTCAGCGGGGATCCCGTCGCCGAGCGTGCGGCGCTGGCCGAGCAGGGTTGCATCGTGCGCAACATCCCGGGGCGGCCCTGGCTGCGGGCGTCGGTCGGTGCATGGAACGACGAGCGCGACCTCGACCGGCTGCTCGCGTCGCTGTCGGTATGAGCGCGCCCGCGCGGGCGGCGACATTGCCGGGAATCCGCGCGGCGATCGCCGGCCGGCGCCTGCGCATCCGCTCGCACCACCTGGCGCTGGCCGCCGTGCTGGCGCTCGCGACCGTCCTCGACGTGCGCCGCATCTCGCAGAACGGCTACGGGAACATCTTCTACTCGGCGGGCGTCAAGTCGATGCTGCGCTCGCTGCACAACTTCTTCTTCGTGTCGTCCGATCCGGGCGGCCTGATCATGGTCGACAAGCCGCCGCTCGGGCTGTGGCCGCAGGCCGTGAGCGCGAAGCTGTTCGGCTTCTCCTCGAGCGCGCTGCTGCTGCCCGAGGCGGTCATCGGCGTGCTCGCCGTCGCGCTGCTGTACCGCATGCTGGCCCGGCGGATCGGCGGCTGGCCGGCGGTCGCGGGCGCGCTCGCGCTCGCGGTGTTCCCCTCGTTCGTCGCGATCTCGCGTACGAACAACGTCGACGGGCTGCTGATCCTGCTGATGATCCTCGCCTGCGACGCGGGCCTGCGGGCGATCGAAACCGGCCGCTGGCGCACGCTCGTGTGGAGCGCCGTGCTCGTCGGGCTGGCGTTCAACACGAAGACGCTCGCCGCCTACCTGGTCGTCCCGGGGATCGCTCTCGGATATCTGCTGTGCGCGGGGGTCTCGCTGCGCACGCGCCTCCTGCAGCTGCTCGCCGCGGGGGTCGTGATGGTCGCCGTGTCCGCCGCGTGGATGGCGGTCGTAGAACTGACGCCCGCCTCGCAGCGACCGTACGTGGGCAGCTCGACCGACAACAGCGAGCTCGGGCTGACGTTCAACTACAACGGCTTCGGACGCGTCGGCGGGCAGACGGGCGGCCCGGGCAAGATCCCGGTCGGCGCCGGCGGGCTGGCCCGCAAGGCCGCCCCCACGAAGCCCGGCGCGGGTAAGCCCGGCGCGGATAAGACGGACGCCACTCACACAGCGCCCTCGACCGCACGGCGCCCGACGTTCCTGCCGAACGGCCGAGAACGCAACCCGATCCCGTTCGGCGGGCCGATCGGCCCGCTGCGCCTGTTCGGCAAAGGACTGAACACGCAGGGCGCGTGGATGCTGCCGTTCGCGCTGGCCGGCCTGCTCGCCTTCGCGCTGCTCGTGCTCGGACGACGGCGGGGGCGCGAGCGCGCGACGGTCAGCCAGCGCGGGCCGAGCGGGCAGAGCGGGCCGACGGTCGCGCAGGACGGGCGGGACTCCGATCGGTCCCGGCTGGGCCTGCTGATCGTGCTCGGCGGGTGGCTCCTCACGGAGGCCGCCGTGCTGAGCCTCTCCAAGGGCATCGTGCATCCCTATTACGTCTCGGCGCTCGGCCCCGGCGTCGCCGCGATGGTCGGCGCCGGCACTTACGCGTTCGGCGAGCTCGCGCGGCGGCGCGACTGGCGACTGCTGCTGTTGCCCTGCGCGGCCGCCGCGACGGTTCCCGTGCAGCTCTCGATGCTGCACAAGGATCACTACATGTCCTGGCTGACCGCGCCGCTGATCGCCGTTGTGCTCGTCGGCTTGCTCGCTCTGCTGCTGCGACGCACCGCGCTGCCGGCGATCGCTCTGGTGCTCGGCGTCCTGCTGGTCGCCCCGGCGGTGTACTCGGCGAGCAACTGGCTGGCGCCGGTGCAGTCGACGTTCCCGGCGGCCGGGCCGCGCGCTGCCGCCGGCCCCGGCGGCTACGGCGTGAACGCCGAGCACGTCGACGTGGACCGCGCGCTGCTGCGCTACGTGGCGAGCCACGGCCAGGGCACGCGCTGGTCGGTGCTCACAGGCGCCGCCAACACGGCCTCGCCGATGATCCTGCTGGGCAGCGACGCGGGCTCGCTCGCCGGCTTCAGCGGCATCGACCCGGCGGTCGACGGGCGGGGCCTCGCGCGGCTCGTCGCCCGCGGCCAGGCTCGCTACGTGATCCTCGGCGGAGAGTTCTCGACGCGCGGCGGCAACGGCGCGACCGCCGCGGTGCAGCGCGCCTGCCGCGTCGTCGCCACGCGGCGATGGCTGCCGCGGCCCCTCACTCCCAACGGCTTGATCCTGTTCGACTGCGGCGGCCTGGCGCGCACGCTCGCGTCGGCCTGAAGCCCACGTCCAGCGACGCCCTTTCGGCGCGACGCTCGCCTGGCGCCATGCTCGCCCGGCGCCATGCTCGCCGCGCCACGCTCGCGCGGCGCAATGCTCGCCCGCGCGCTGCCCGCCGAGCGGCCTACGCGGCGACGGCCAGCTCGCGGTGGAAGGCGCGCGCGAACAGCTCGCGCTCGCGGTTGGCGGCCCAGCGCGGCACGACCGACTCCCCGTCGGCGATCAGGCGCAGCTCGACCTCCTGATCGTGCAGCGCGATGCGCGTGCCGCGCACGAGCTGGTCGCGCGAGCGCTCGAGGTCCTCGGCCAGGCGCAGCAGCACGGCACAGCGATCCAGGCGCTCGGCGTCGCCGTCGGCGAACAGCGCGCGCAGCGGCCCCGGATCGGGCATGCCCTTGCGGTGGTAGTGAGCCGCCTGGGCGATGATCGCGACCTCGACCGGCGAGAAGCCCGGCAGCCCGGCGTTGAGTATCAGGTAGCGCGAGTGCTTGTGGTGGTCGTCGTAGTCGACCGACATGCCGATGTCGTGCAGCATGCTGGCCGCCCACAACAACTCGCGCTCGCGCGGGTCGCCGTCGTGCAGCCCGAGGCGGGCGAGCTCGTCGAACATGCCCAGCGCGAGCGCCGCGACGTGGCGCGTGTGCGCGACGTCGAACTGATACTGGCCGGCGAGGTTCAGCACGCTCGCCCGCCGCACGTCCTCGAACAGCGGCGAGCGATCGGACGTCGTGCGACGGTCCTTGAGCAGCCGCTCTAAGAACACGCCCTCGCGCAGCCCCGCCTCGGTCGCCTCCAGGCCGTCGAAGCCGCCTGCCCGCAGGACGCCCTGCACGACCACTGCGCCGGCCAAAATCAGGTCGGCGCGCGCCGGCTTGATGCCCGGCACGCTCGCGCGCTCCGCGGCCGGCAGCGCCGCGAGGCGCTGCACGAGCTCGTCGAGCGCCTCGCGCTCGAGCACCATGCCCTGCACCCCGTTCGACGGCAGGCCCGCGGCGCGCTGCGCCGCCGCGGCGAGGTTCCGCACGGTCCCGCCGATCCCGACCAGCCGCCCGCCCGCCACCGGCCCGCCCCCCTTCGGCCGTTGCCCCGCCGACGGCCAGCCGTCCCGCGCGAGCTCGGCCGCGACGTGGTCGCCGAGCGCCTCGATCTGGCGCCGCTTGGCGGGCCCGTTGGCCGGCAGGAAGCGCTCGCTCATGCGCACCGTGCCGACGCGCCAGGAGCCCGACTCGACCGCCCGGCGCGCGGCGACGCGCACGAGCTGCATCGATCCGCCACCGAGGTCCAGCACGTAGCCGTCCGCGAGCGTCGTCGAGTTGACCGCCGCGAGATAGCCGTAGTGCGCCTCCTCCTCACGTGACAGCACGCGGATCGGCAGTCCCGAGCGCTCGCGCGCCCGGCGCAGGAAGCCCTCGGCGTTCTCGGCGTCGCGGATCGCGCTCGTGGCGACGGCGTCGATCGCCTCGCCCTGCAGCCCGCTGGCCCGCGAGAACTGAGCGAACACGTCGAGCGTGGCCATCGCGCGGGCCATCGGCTCGCGGCCGAGCTTGCCGCTGCGCGCGAGCCCCTCGCCGATGCGCACCGGCTCGTAGATCTCATCCGTGCGCTTCCACCAGCCTTCTCCCGCCAGGAACACGACGAGGCGGAACGAGTTCGACCCGAGGTCGATGACTGCGAGGTTCTCTCCGGGCTTCATGGCCTGAGCGTATTCATCGCTGCGGAGGGCTCAGGCGGCGCGCGGGCGCCGCGCCGACGGGCCCTCGCTGCTCAGACGAGCAGGTCGTCCGGCGAGGCGATCACGTGCAGGTGCTCGCTCACGCTCGTGATGCTCAGCAGGCGCTGGACCTGCGGCGAGCCGGGCGTGATCGCGAACTCCTGTCCGCGCTCGCGCGAGCGCTCGTGCGCGAGCAGGATGATGCGCAGCCCGCTCGAGTCGACGAACTTCAGGCCGTCGAGGTCGAGCACGAGCAGCGGCGACGCGGAGATCTCCGCGTCCTCCAGCGCATGCTCGAAGATCGTCGAGCTGGCCAGGTCGAGTTCGCCCATGAGGCGCAGTACAACTCGATCTTCCTCGCGCCGCACGTCCACGCGGAGGTGCTCCGGAGCGCTCACGCGTGAATCGTATCGCACTGATTTTGGCCGCCCGGCGGCCCCCTCGCGAGGCGAAACAGCGCGCGGTGGTACGCGGTGGGCGCGATCATGCAGAGCGCCGCAAGCGCCGAGCACAGCAGCGTCACGAAGTACACGCCGCGCTCGAACGGGCCGATGCCCGCGAAGGCGCTGTTGAACGGCACGATGAGCAGGAAGGCGAACAGCACCTGCACGGCGGTCACCGTCACGCGCTGGCCGATCTACGATCGGTCGCCGGTCAACTCCGCCAGGTTGCGATCGAGTCGCTGAAGCGGCGTCGCCGGACGGCCGTCCGGCGGTTGCCTGGCCGATGTCGGCGTCTGCGACGCCGGCGTCGCCTGATGCGAAGTCGCCGCTGGACTGGGCTTCGAGCATGAGCGCCTCCGGCAGGTGCGAGATTCCCCTGAAACTCCGCGTGCAACCTCTCGAACTTCGATACCCCATCACTCATAAAAGCAAAACCGCCGGACCGGCACGGAGTTTGGCCCGCCGCCAGCCAGGGTAGGCAGCTCTCCTGAGCTTCCATCGCGATCACAGGAGGTGATGTACATGCCACCGCGTGGTGTGAAGCCGGGCAGCAAGCGGGCGAGGCAGTACGAGCACATCAAGGACAGCGAGCGCCAGCAGGGCGCCTCTGAGCCCCGCGCCGAGGAGATCGCCGCACGCACCGTCAACAAGGAGCGCGCGCGCAGCGGCGAATCGCGATCGCGATCGCGATCGTCGACGCGGGACATCTCATCGGGGCGCCGCGGAGGACTGCGCTCGGGCAAACCCGGCCCGCGCGGGCGCACCCGCGAGCAGCTCTACCAGGAGGCCCGCAGCCTCGGCGTGCGAGGCCGCTCGAGCATGAGCAAGGCGCAGCTGCAACGCGCCGTCGCCAGCCGCAGGTCCTAGGCACTCCCGGCGAGGGGGGTGCGGGCGGCGGCCCGGGCATCCTCGGGCAGTCGCATCCGCACGCGCACGACCGTGCCGCTGCGCGTCGAGCGCGTCTGCACGAGGTCGCACAGGTGATTGACCAGCCACAGGCCGCGCCCGCCGTGCTGGTCGAGCGGCGGCGAGCGGCGCCCCACGAGTGGATCGTCGATGTGGCCGCGGTCGCGCACTTCTCCCACGAGCGCGCCGGGCTCGGTCCAGATCGCCAGCCTTCCGCCTCCGCCGCCATGCTGCACGCTGTTGGTCGCGAGCTCGTTGACGGCCAGCACGAAGTCTTCGCTCGGTTCCTGTTCGACGCCCGCGGCGGCCGCCCGCTTGTACACGAGCGTGCGCAGCGCCGCAAGCCCGTTGGCCGTGAAGGACAGCTCTTCGGGCTCGCGCGCCGGCGCCGGCAGCGAGCCGGCGAATGGCCCTGGCGCCCGGTCGGGGGACCGGTAGGCGTCGTTGCGGCGGCTGATCCCGTCGTGCGCGAGCGACGGATGGGTGAGCCGCGCCGCCGCGATCGCTGCCGGGTCGAGCGTCTCGAGGTCGTACGGGCACAGCAAACGCCAATCCGGCCCGCCGGCGAACGCGACGTTCAGCAGCGACTCGTGCCGCGCGCACTCATCCAGCTCCGCCTCGCTTCGGCCCGGCCACACCGGTTCGCCGATTCCTCGCACCGGACGGCCGTCGAGCGCGTGCTCGGAGACGAACTCCCGCCAGGCCGGGATGATGCGTGCGGGGTTGCGCCCGAGCAGGCGCATGTTCACGAACAGCACGCGCTCGGCGTCGTCTCCGAGCGCCTCCTCGAGCAGCGCCCTGCGGGCGTCGCCGACGGCGATCATCAGCGGTTCCTCGCAAGCCAGCGCCTCGGCGATGAACGGCAGGGTCCCCCGCAGGAAGCCGTCCTC
>DATHGU010000012.1:0-9609 GCA_035317495.1 Solirubrobacteraceae bacterium | reverse complement strand
TACAAAGACCTCGGCGGCGAGTACTTCCGCCACCGCAACCCCGAACGCCAAACCCGGTGCCTCGTCGCCCAACTCGAAGCGCTCGGACACACCGTCACGCTGCAGGAGGCAGTGGCAGCCTGAACGATATTTTCTCTTTAGTGAACGGCCCGAAAGGTCGAGTCCGACCTCGGGGCTCCCGTGCATGCTCGCGACGTTCGAAGAGGCCGCCGCTGCGGCTCGGGACCCATCGTCAGCGGTGCAGCGCGTGTGAGGTGCCGAGCACTTCGCCGGCTCCCCCGAGCGCCTGCACGGCGAAGACCGGAGCCGCGATCGGCAGGACAATCGCCGTCTCAAAGCCGCTCGACGGCACGGTGGCGATCGTCGCCAGCGTCGCCGGCGTGTCTCCCGCCAGGACATTCCAGCCGCTCACCCCCGTCGCGCCGTTCCAGCTCGCGTAGACGCTCGTCGTCGTCGGCCCGGTCACCTTGAGGGCGATCGCCGGCGGAGTCGCCGGCATCGCGCTCCAGGGAAAGCGGAAGGCGCGATAGACCTGTGTCGGGGCCGGCAGGCTCGCGTCGAACAGGACCTGCCCCGTGGCGCTGAATTCGGTGAAGTAGGGGTCTTCGCCCCAGCCGATGAACGAGTTGCCGTTCGGCAGCAGCTGGGCGTTGCCCTGGCTGCCGGACCGGATCCGCGGCGTGCGCACCTCGCGGCCCACGAGCTCGACCGTGCGGCGCTTCCAGTCGATCCTCTCGCGCACGGCGCGCGATTGCGAGTGCACGATCGGCACCGCGCCGTTGTCGAAGATCGTCAACGTGTGATCGGGCTGCCAGCGCGCGTCGTGCTGCCACGCGGTCCCGGTGCCCGCGCCCATGCGGAAGCTCGACCTCTTGCCCCCGATCCGCCACGCGATCGCGCCGCTGTGGTGGTCGATCTCGTAGACCGCCCAGGTGTTGCGCGAGGAGATCAACAGGTTCCCATCGCCCCACGGGTCCGGCGAGATCGAGTTGATGTGGAAGAAGTCCCAAGGCCGCGTGCGATCCTGCGGCGAGCTGGCGTAGGAGTCGTAGAGGTGTACGTGCCCGTATGCGTGCCACTCGAACATCACCAGGCCGGTCTTGATGTCGACCTCCTGCACGATCCCGTCCTTCAACCCCCCGTCGCGCGAGCCGCCGACCGACCTGAGGTCGGCGCGAACCAACGAATTGGCGGTCAGGTAGGCCGCGCCCTGCGGCGTTATCTGAAAATCGTGCAGGTCCGCGTAGTAGCCGTTGCCAGCGGCCACCGAGGCGATCCGCCGGTAGCTGGAGTCGTAGATCTCGTGCTCGCCAAAGCCCACGCCGAGATCGACGTGCCCCTGCCAGAACGTCAGCACGGGCCGGCCCTCGTAGAGCTCTACCTTCAGGTCGGTGACTTCGTTGCCCTTGGCCGCCGGCTGGAACCACACGAGCCGTCCGGCGCCGTCGATGATCATCGCCCCCGCCTGGCCGTACCCCGAGCCGGCAGTGAGGAAGATATCTCCCTGCGTGGCCGCCTGGGAGTTGGCCCTGACCTGCACGCTAGGCGGCTGCAGCGAGGGCTCGGAGACGAAGCTCTGGTTCAGGCCCGCCTTGGCCGGTAGCCGAGGGCCACCCGGCGGGAGCGGATAGTGCGCGAGCCGTGCGATCGTGAACGTGGTGCGCACGCGACTGCGATGACGCCCGGATCGCACCAGCGCGCTGGCGGTGACGCGCTCGCCCTGGGCGAATGGGCGCCCTAGCACGTAGCTCGCGCCAGGGGCACTGGCATACCAACGCAGCTTCCCGCCATGCGAGCCGCTGCGCGAGCCCACGACCGAGACATGCGAGATGTCCCGCGCGCCAGCGCCCAGGAAGCTGATCTGCGTGCGGGGCGAGGCATCGGGCGTCCCGTTCAACGGCGACAGCGTGAGCGCACCGGCGGCCGTCGCGAACATCGCAAGCCCCGTGCTCCACGCGAGCACCGCAACCGCGCCGCGCAGCGCGCGAGCTCGCCCGCCTCCGTCTGCCCCGATCGCGCTCACGCAGGCGATAACCCTAGACCTGGGCCGACTCGACAAGCGCCAGGAAGCGCGCCGGCGGCAGGATCGGCAGCTCGTCGGCGAGGTCAAGAAGGTGCTTGTCGCCTGAGACGAGCAGGGCGTCGTTGCCGGCCGCGAGCGCAATCAGATAATCGTCTGCGGAGTCAGCTGAGCGGACGGGCGCCTGGCCCGGGTCGTCTGCGAGGGTGGCGAAGCGAGCCAGCCAGTCGAGCAGATCCTTCGTGTCCTGTGTGTCTACGCGCTCGCGGAGCCTCGGATATGAGAGCGCGCGCGTCAGCTCGGCGAGGAGCTGCGTGGAGACGATCAGCTCGAAGGCGCCTTCCCGCCAAGCCACGAGCACTCGCGCTGGCGCGCCGCCGGGGGAGAGCAGCGCCGAGACGATGACGTTCGCGTCGAGGGCGGCGCGCAAGCCTCAGCGCCGGTCGCGTCTGGTGGCGTGCTGGGCCTCGATCGCGAGCGCCATTGCGTCCTCTTCGGACAGCTGGTTGCGCGTCCACAGCCGGCTGAGGAGATCGAGCCCGAGATCACGCCGCAGCGCCTCCTCGATCACCTGACTGTCGCCCTTGCCCGTGCGCGCCGCGGCGATCTTCACTGCCCGCATCACATCCTCGTCTACCGTGAGCGTTGTACGCACCTTTGACACATATACATCATAGCATCATGATGTATCCGAGACCGCCTACGGCACGAGCGCGAAGCCCGCGACATGCCGCGGCCTGACCGTGGCGAAGTGGCGGTGATCGAGGGTCGCGATCGTGTCGAGCCCGTGGCGCTCGGCGAGGGCGACCACCGAGGCGTCCACTATCCCCAGCGGCAGGTCGAGGTACTGCTCCGTCAGCTCGGCGATCCGTTCCCACTCGGTGTCGAGGACCGGTTCGACCACGAGCTCGCCATCCGCCACCGCGCGCGCGAACGCCAGCTCGGCGTGAGGGCCGATGCGCTCGCCGAGCAGGTAGGAGACCTCGGTAAGGACAAGCGCCGGGACCAGCAGCGGGCGAGGGGCGCTTGAGAGGAGATCGACCGAGCGACGATGATGCTTGTCGGCGGTTGCCGCGGCAGCGTACAGCGGGCCTGCGTCGACGATCAGCACTACGCAGAGCGCGCGGACTTGCGCCGTGCGACGGCCTTCCCGACGAGCTCGTCCACCCGCTCGGATGCGTCCGCGGGCGATCCCTCGCCCACCGAGAAGAAGCTCAAGCGTCCTTCGGTTGGGCCAGGCGGGAGTTGCCGGTCGATCGCCTCGCGTGCGACGTCGGCGATAGAGCTGCCGCGCCTGCGTGCCTCGAGCCTCAGACGGGCATCGACGTCATCCGGGAGCATGATCGTCGTTCGCTTCACGCATATAGCATAACGCATCACGGCGTATACTGTAGCCGCTCAGGCCACTTTCCCATGTGACCTGTAGTTGGACCTCGTAGTTTCCCATGTGAAGCGTTGTTTCCCCCTTGTCGTGGTGCTCTGTTGGGATGGGAGCGGCCAGCTCGGGGGGGGCCAACGCCCAAACAGAATCAACGGATCCGCAAGAGCGGGACTGGATGGTGCGCGAAAGCGGGAGTGGGAAGCCCGCAAAAGCGGTATCGTGCATCTGTGCCTTCTGCCGACTACATTCCCCGCCTGGCCGACACGCGCCTGGATGAGCTGTTCGCGGAGCTGCCTGCACTGCTGCTGGTCGGTCCCCGCGCCACCGGGAAGACGACGACCGCGCGCCGCCATGCGCGCACCGTCGTGCGCCTGGATAGCGAGGCCGAGGCGGGAGCTTTCCGCGCCGATCCCGACGTCGCGCTGCGCGCGCTTGAGACACCTGTGCTGCTCGACGAGTGGCAGGCGGTCCCCGGCGTGCTTGGCGCCGTCAAGCGGGCCGTAGACGACGAGACCGGTGCCGGGCGCTTCCTGCTCACTGGGAGCGTGCGCGCCGATCTCGACACGCAGACATGGCCCGGCACCGGGAGGCTCGTGCGCGTGCAGATGTACGGATTGACCGTCCGCGAGATGACTGGCTGGCCGGCCGGCCAGCCGTTCCTCGACAGGCTTGCGCGCGCAGACATGGACGCGCTCCCGCCATCGACGGACCCGCCGGACCTGCTGGGGTATGTGGAGCTCGCGCTGCGCGGCGGCTTCCCCGAAGCCGTACTGCACGTCGCTGGCGCCAACCGGCGCGCGTGGCTGGAGGGCTACGTTGACCAGCTTCTCACCAGGGACATTGAGACGCTCTACGGTCACCGCGATCCACGTCTCTTGCGGCGCTACTTCGAGGCGCTTGCGCTCAGCACCGCTGGGATGGCCGAGAGCAAGACCCTCTACGAGGCAGCTGGTATCGACCGCAAGACTGCGATTGCCTATGAGCGCCTGCTCACGAACCTGCTCGTGCTCGACACGATGCCGGCATGGATGAGCAACAGGCTCTCGCGCCTAGCGAAGACCGGCAAGCGCTACCTCGTGGACCCCTCGCTGATCGCAGCGGCACTACGCCTCGACCAAGCGGCCGTGCTTCGCGACGGCGATCTGCTCGGTCGCATCCTCGACACGTTCGTGGTCGCTCAGATCAGGCCCGAGGTCGAGCTCAGCCCATCGCGGCCGCGCCTGCATCACCTGCGTGCCAGGGATGGCGGACACGAGGTGGACTTGATCGCCGAATTGCCGGCAAACAGCGTCGTCGCCATCGAGATCAAGGCCACCGCGGCCCCCAAGGCCTCCGATGCCAGGCATCTGATCTGGATGCGCGACCGGCTGGGAGAGCGCTTTCTCGCTGGTGCGGTGCTCCACACGGGCCCACGGCCGTTCCGACTCGCCGAGCGGATCTTCGCGCTGCCGATCTGCACGCTATGGGGGTGACGCCCGCCGCCGCCGTGTGTAGCGGAGGCGGCGAAGGGGGACCAGGGGCCTCACGCCGGGGCGGACTCGCGGGGTCACATGGGAAAGTGGGCTGAGCGGCAACATATACCCGAGATCCGTCACCGCTCACGCACCCGCACGACGTTCGACGAGCCGCCCGCGAACGGATAGCCGGACTCGACTTCCGAGCGAACGCGGAATCTGTAGTCAGCCGGCCCGGCGAACTTGAAGCGGTAGGCCGCGTGGTAGCGACCGCGCGCGTCCGTGTGAACGACCTTGAACTCGATCCAGCCGCTGCCCGGGGAGCGTGCTTCCAGCACGAGGTGCTTGCCGCTCGCCGGAACCGGCCCGCCGAGCAGCCGCCCGCGGAAGTGGATGCTGCGCCCGACGCTCGCCGTGCGCGGTGAGACGCGCAGCGCGATCCCCGCGTGCACGCGCAACGTCAGCGTGCGTGTCAGCGCCGGCGTCGCGCCCGGCGCCGCACCGCGGTACGAAAGGCACACCTTGCGCGAAGACAGCCGTGCCGGCAGGCGAACGCTGAAGCGCCCGTCCGCCTGCGTCCGCGGGCTCGCCAGCGCCACCACCGCTCCGGCGCCCGAGGGAATCGCGACCAGTTCGATCTGCGCCCCCGCCATCGGTGCGCCGCCCGGTCCCGTCAGCCTCCCCACGATCGTCTGACGGCGCCCATACGCGCTCGTGAGAAGCGGCTTGCGCGTGCCCTGCCAGCCCGCCGACAGCGTTCCCTGTGCAGACGCGCTGGTTCCCTGTGCGGCCCCCGGCGCGCAGGCCGGCGGCGGGTTCGCGACCGTGATCTGCCGATCGAGCACCGGCGCCGCGTTTCCGGCGGCGTCGATCACGCTCACAATCAGATGGTGTGCCCCGTTGCTGAGCCTGGTCGTGTCGAACGGCACGTCCACACTCACCGACGCCTGGCACGGCTGCACGTACAGGAACGCCGGCCGCCCGTCGGCGCTCTGCCCCACGTCCCTACATCGCCCGCCGTTGTCGTCCACGACCGATGACTGCATCACCTGGCCGTCGACGTTGAACACCGCCTCGTAAACACCCGCGCCCGGGTCGCTCGCGCTGAAAGCCACGGCGCTCGAGCCCTTCACGGAGGCGGCGCTGGCCAGTTCCCCGCTCACGCCGCTCGCGTTCGGCCCGGCGTTCTGTTCGAGCGTGATGTCCGCGGCGTAGACGTACACGGCGGCGGCGTAGGCGTTTGGGTCGCCAGAGGCGGTCGGACAGTTGAATCCAGATTCGCCAACGCATGAGGCGTCGACAAACAAAAGCGGGCCGAGATTCGCGCTCGGGGCGGTTACGCGGTTTTCCGGCCCGAGCGGATGACTTGGGTCGCCGAGGCCGCTCGGGCATTGAGCTCCACCTACGCACCAGCCAAACGCGTGCTGTGGATCATTCAGATTGCGGGGGCCCGCGAACCAGAACTCATACGTGGCGTTAACCGCCGCTCCGCCATCGGCATCCCCCGCCCGCCACAACGTCGCCGCGGCGATCGTGGCGCCCGCCGGCGCCGCGAACGTCCAGGTCGCGAGATCGGTGTTGGCGGTGCGAGCAGGCTCGTCGCCGAGCGCCGCAAGCAGCGCCCCGCCCGACTGCGCGCAGCTGTTCTGCGCGTATGTGTACGGCCCGGAATGCGACCCACCCCACCCATCCGCCGGCGCGCTTTCGCCCGCCGGCGTACGACACGAGTACACGTGGTACTGACCGGCATAGGCGCGCGCTGCGACTGCGAGGGCGGCCAGCGCCAGGCTCGCGGCGATCGCGGCGATGAAGCTCCTTCGGGCCATCTCAACCGTATGTCGTCGTGGAGGGCGTCATGCCCCCCTGCGAAATCGTCTCTCGCGCACGCAGCGCCTGCAAGCGCGTCGACCGGCACCCACGAACGCCGGGGCAAAAACGCGCAAACGTGTCTCCCACTATTGGCTGTTGCGACGAGAAAGCGCTCTGATCGAGCGGAGTCGCGCGTTCAGGGCGAGAAGCTGATTGGCAGCTCGGCCAGCCCGTAGATACCGGAGACGCCCTCGAAGATCGGCTCGCCGTCGAGCGCCAGTCCGTGCATGTGCTGCGAGAGGAACGCGAGCCCCTCCTGCAGCTCGACGCGCGCGAGGTTCGCGCCGAGGCAGTAATGCACGCCGGCGCCGAACGTGAGCGGCCGCGCGCGACCACGGTCGGCCGCGATGTCGAAGCGATCCGCGCCGCCGTCGCCCGCGGCATCGGCCTCGAGGTCGCGGTTGCCGGTGAACGCGCACACCATCACGATCGTGCCCTCGGGGAACGTCACGTCTCGGAAGACGACGTCCTCGACGAGGATGCGCGCGGTGAACGGCGTGATCGGCTCGTAGCGCAGCGCCTCTTCGACGGCGGCCTCGGCCAGCGACGGATCGTCGGCGAGCAGCGCCCACTGCTCGGGGTTCTCCGCGAGCAGCCTGATCGCGTGCGCAAGCTGGCTCTGGCTCGTGTCGACGCCGCCCACGAGCACGTTGAACACCAGGTTGATGCACTCGACGTCGGACAGCTTCTCGCCCTGCTCTTCGGCCTCGATCAGCTTCGAGATGAGGTCGTCGCCGGGATCGTCGCGGCGCGCCCGCACGAGCTCCTCGGCGTACTCGTAGAACTCCTCCACCGCCTGCGTGATCTGCTCGAGCTCGCTCGACATGCTGACCGCGTCGAACTGCCGCTGGATCCAGTTCGACCAGTGGTGCAGGCGCGGCGCGTCCTCGAGCGGCGCGCCCATCACCGTCGCGATCGCCAGCGACGGGTAGGGCTTCGCGAACGCCTCGACGAACTCGCAGCGCACCAGCTGGTCGGCCGCGGCGGCGCTCTCGGCGACGCCGCTCTCCGGCGCGCCGCTCGCCGCCGCGCCGCTCGCCGCCGCGCCGCTCGCCGCCGCGCCGTTGGCGCTCCACACGCCGTCCGCGCCCGACAGGCCGTTCGAGACGATCGCCTGCGCGAGCAGCTGCTCCAGGAAGTCCCTCATCACCGGTCGGTAGCGCTCCACCGCGCGCGGCGACAGCGCGGGGTTGACGAGGCTGCGCAGGCGCGTGTGGTCGGCGCCGTTGACGTGCAGGATGTTGCGTCGCATCTGCTCGTACAGCGGACCCTCGCTGACGCCGAAGATCTCCGCGATCTTCATGCCCGGGAAGATCGCCGAGCGCGTGCGCAGGAAGAACTCGCCCGCCTCGCGATCGAGCGTCATGTAGCCGAACGGCGCGTTCGCCAGCCAGCCTTGCGCACGCACCTCGGCCATCGCCGCGTGAAAGCGCTCGCCGCGCATCTGCGGGTCGGTGTGGTCGAACGTCGGGAGCTCGAGCTCGCTAACCAGCGCCATCGCGCCTCCCATCCTCTCAAGTCCGGCGCCGCGCCAACTTCTTGCCCGGGTTGAACAGCCCCTTGGGGTCGAACGCGCGCTTGATCTGCTCGTGCAGCTCGACCGTGCGCGGGTCCCACTGGGCCTCGAGCAGCCCGCTCTTCAGCCGCCCGACGCCGTGCTCGGCGGCGATCGAGCCGCCCAGCGAGCGTACGAGCGCGAACAGCTCCGCGCCGACCGCCTCGGCGGCGTCCAGCTCCGCCTCCGCGGCGGGGTCGACGAGCACCGTCGCGTGCACGTTGCCGTCGCCTCCATGGCCCCAGGCGCACGAGCGCAGAGCATGGCGCTCGGCGATCTGCTCGAAGCCTTCCAGGCCATCGGCAAGCAGCTCGACGGGAAACGCGACATCCTCGGAGACCTTCGCGCCGCGCGCGCCCGACACGACGCCGTTGAAGCTGTCGCGCCAGCGCCACAGCGCGTCGCGCTCGGGCACGTCGATCGCCAGCGCCCGGCCCCCGAGCAGCTCGACGAGCTCCTCGCGCCGGCGCTCGGCCTCGGCGAGCGTGCCGTCGACCTCCGCCAGCAGCGCGAACGCGGCGCCGTCGGGCGGCTTGCCGGGATAGCCGCCGGCGACGAGCGCTAGCGTCGCGCCGTCGAGGAAGTCGAGCGCCGAGGGCTCGATGCCCGCCGCGAGGACTTCGAGCATCGCCGCGCAGCCGTCCGCGAGCGAGCGCATGAACGCAACCAGCGCGAGCTGCGCCTCGGGCGCCGGCAGCAGGCGCAGGCGCACCGCCGTGATCACGCCCAGCGTGCCCTCCGAGCCGATCAACAGGTTCTTGAGGTCATAGCCGGCGACGTCCTTGCGCGCCCACCCGCCGACGTGCACGAGCTCGCCCGGCGCGAGCACCGCCTCCAGCCCCGTCACCCACGCGCCCGTGACGCCGTACTTCAGCGCGTGCGGCCCGCCGGCGTTCGTCGCCACGTTGCCGCCGATCTGCGACTGCTCGGCGGCGCCCGGGTCGGGCGCGAACAGCAGCCCGTTCTCGCGCGCCAGGCGCTGCACGTGCCGCGTGCTCACGCCCGCCTCCGGGTAGATCCGCCACAAGGCCGGCTCGAGCTCGCGCACGGCGCGCAGGCGCTCCAGCGAGAGCACCACGCCGCCATCGCTCGGCACCGCGCCGCCCGTCAGCCCGGTGCCGCCGCCGCGCGCGACGATCGGCACGTCGTGGGAGTAGCACCAGCGCACGACCTCCGCGACCTGCGCGGCGCTGCCCGGCAGCACGACCGCATCCGCGCGGCCCTCGAGGCCGCGCCGGCGCGAGCTGTCGCTGTTGTACGGCGACTCGGGCGGCGGCGCGCCGAGCACGTGCTCGGCACCGAGCACACCGTTGAGCTCGCCGATGATCGC
>DATHGU010000011.1:0-7131 GCA_035317495.1 Solirubrobacteraceae bacterium | reverse complement strand
AATCGAAGATCGCCGGGCGCCGCGCGAAGGGGAACAGGCCCGCCGCCACGACGACGCGGCCGGCGCTTACCTGCTCACCGTCCTCGAGCGTGAGCGTAAAACCCTCCCCGTCGCGCTCGACGCGGGCGACGTGGCGCTCGTCGAGGTCGGGTGCAGTCGTGCGCTGAAACCATTCGCCGTACTCGACGAACCGCGATAGCTCGATCGGCCTGCCGACGGGACGCCTGCTCTCCGCGGCGTAGTGCTCGATGCGCAGAGCTCGGTTGGGGTCGGAGATCGATGAAGCCTTCAACGACGACCGCAGCAGCATGTCCCTGGGCATCTGCTCGCGCCAGTAGGACATCGTCCGCCCGAATTGCCGCACCGCCACTCCCGCCGCGCGAAGATGCGCGCCGACGGCCAGCCCGTACGGTCCGGCGCCAACGATCGCGACCGGGAGCGCGGTTCCCCCCGCCGCGGATGGCTGACTGTGAGGTTGGGGCATGGCTACTCCGATCTGTTGGTGGAAATTGGTCCCGTGCCCGTGTCGGGCGACCGGGAAGCGGCGGCGGTCCTGCCCGAGCCACGGCTGTTGACGCTCTTCCTGACAGCGTTTTTCATCGTCAGCAGCGCTCGCGCGGCGAGCGGGCCGGGATCGTGGATCGAGAACTCCGCGTGCGCGCAGTCGTGGCGTGGACGCATCACCCCGAGCGCCGCATGCCACGATCCGCGGCGCGCGAACGCGCCGAGGTTGCGCGTCTCCCCCTCCTCCCATCGGTAGCAGACGCCGGGGCGCGCGACCGCCGCGACGACGGGACGGCCCAGCAGCACGTCACACCACAGCGCCGGCAGTGAGGCGCCGGCCCGCGTGCTCAGCGCGAGCGACCCATACACCCTCGGGTTCAGGTCGATCGCCACGAAGCCGTCCTCCTCCGAGCCCATCAGCTCGAGCTCGAAGATCCCACGCCACCCCATGCGATCGAGCAGCCCCGCGACGGACTCGCGCAGGCTCTCAGGGGGCGAGACGGTTTCTGCGAAGGACGCGTTGCCGGCCCGAGTCGGCCAGGTGCGTACGTAGCGCGCGAGCGCAAAGCCGACTAGCCCGTCGGCCGTCATCACCCCCGGACAGGAGTAGACGTGCCCGCGCTCGCGACCCTGGATCAGGACCGGTCCGACCTGTCGCTCGAGCCACGCGCTCATGGCCGCCGCGTCGGGGATCAGACGGCTATCGGGACGTACGATGCGCCCGTCGGCGACGACCAGCGCCGAGGCCGACTTCGCCATCACCGGGAAGCCGAGCTCGCGCGCCGCCTCCTGCGCCTGCTGGCCGTTCTGGCAGACGCTCGAGCGTGGCGTGCGGAAGCCGACGGCAGCGGCCTCGCCTGCGAGCTCCACCTTGCTCAGCGCGCGACGCACCACGTCATGGCTGGGCAGGCCGATCTCGACGTGCGGCTCGAGCCGCGCCCGGTGCTGCGAGATCGCGAGCAGCGAAGCGTCGCTGCCGGCGAGCAACGCAGCGTAGGTCCGACCCCGCACGATCTCCTCCAAGCGGCTGACGAATGCCTCGTCGTTGGCGCTCGGCGAGGGCACCCGATGATGCTCGCTGCAGGATCGCGAGCACTGCCCCGGTGACAGCCGCGTGTGCGTCGTCGCCTCCACGCGATAACCGGCGGCGTCCAGTGCGCGAATCGCGCCGACGACCGATCGCTCCTGCGCATCGGTGATCAACACACTCGCTGTGGCGTTCGTCTCCATCATGTCCCGTCCCGCAATGCATCGGTAGGCGCGCGAGAATCTTAACCGCTCATCTCCTCCGTCAGGCCAGCGGGATCCGGCTGCCGAATCCGGCTGCCGCTAGCGGGCGAGGAGCGCGCGCGGCCGATCGAGCGCGTTCCATGCCGCCGATCGGCGCAGGCGGCGAACCGCCGGTGAGACCTTCAGCCGGAAGCGACGGGCATCATCCGCCCGGTACACGCCGATCCGTGGCCACTGCAGCGCGCCGAGCGCGCTCAGGCGCCGTGGCAGCGCCGCTGCGGCGCTGTAGCCGGCACGCGCCGTCGCCGCGACCACCCGCGCGTCCACGTCGCCGTAGGGGTAGGCCAGCGACTCGCACGGAGTCCGCAGATGCTGCTCGCAGGCCGCTTTGGAGCGTCTCAGCTCGTCCTCGAGCGTGGCGTCGTCGGCCTGCGTGAGGTGGGGATGCGTGGCGGTGTGCGAGCCGACCTCCCAGCCGGCGGCCGCCAGCGACCGCAGATCGGCCCACGACATCGGCGTGAGCTCCCGCTCGTGCGGCCCGCCGAGCCACTGATCGATTCCGGGCCAGTCCAGAGGTCGGGCGGCGTCGACGCCGTCGGTCGGCGCGAACACCGTTGCCGGCATGCCGAAGCGCTCGAGGATCGGACGCGCGAGCTCGAGCACCGATCGATAGGCATCGTCAAAGGTCACCGCCACAACCCGGCCCGCTCCACTCGAGCGGACGGCCTCGCTGAATGTCACGCCGCGATAGCGGCGCGCCGCGAGCATCGCGATCTGGCGTTCGAAGCGCTCGGGCGTCGTCGAGAGATCTGCCTCCCACGTGGGGCTGAGAGCGTGGTAGCAGAGGACGATGACGTCGGTCACGATGATCCGTCGGTCACAATGATCACTCCAGGTTCCCCGGGTTCGACAGCATAATGAACGGGCGTGAACGCCCTGCCGACATCCAGCTCCGCCGCGCAGGCGGATCTCGGGGACGCCGTGGACATCAGCGTGCTGGTGCCGGTCCTGAACGAGGAGCGCCACATCCGTGAGACGGTCGCGACGATGCAGGCGCAGCGCTACGACGGCACGATCGAGCTGCTGTTCGCCGACGGCGGGTCCGAGGACCGCACGCGCGAGATCCTGCTCGAGCTCGCCAAGCGCGATCCATCCATCCGCGTTCTCGACAACCCCAAGCGCCGCACGGCCAGCGGGCTGAACGTGTGCCTGCGCGAGGCGCGCGGAGAGTTCGTCGCTCGCATGGATGCGCACACCTACTACGCGGACCGCTATCTGGCCGCCGGAGTGGAGCGCCTGGACCGCGGCGACACCGAGTGGGTCAGCGGTCCCGCGGTTCCTCGCCCGGTCGGCGCGGTCTCACGCGCCGTGAGCCTTGCGCTCGCGTCGTGGCTCGGCCGCGGCGGCTCGCGCAAGTGGAACGACGAGCCCGGCGAAGGCGAGGAGCGCGACCTCGACAGCGGCGTGTTCGGCGGGGTGTGGCGGCGAGAGCGGCTGCTCGCGGCGGGCGGCTGGGACGAGCGCTGGCCGATCAACCAGGACTCCGAGATGGCCTCGCGCTTCCTGCGGGAGGGCGCCCGGCTGGTGTGCCTGCCGGAGATGGCCGGCTACTACGTGCCGCGCGACTCGATGACGGGGCTGGTGCGCCAGTACTACCGCTACGGCTACTACCGGGCGCGGACGTTCCGGCGACATCCCGAGAGCATGCGCCGATCTCACCTGATCGCTCCGGGCCTCGTGCTCACGCTGATCGCCGCTGTGGCCGCTCCCCGGCCGCTCCGCCAGGCCGCGCGCGCAGGCCTCCTGGCGTACTCATCCGCTGTCGCGGGGACGAGCCTGGCCACGGCGGCAAGCCCGGAGCGGCGTGCGGAGGGCGGGCTGCTGCTCGCCGTGCTGCCCGCGATGCATCTCGGTTGGGGCTTCGGCACGCTCGCCGGCATGCTCCGGTTCGGCCCACCCGTGGCGGCCTTCACGAGGCTCCTCGGCCAGGCCGAGGCGCCGAGCGGCGGCGCGGCCGGCGATCGCGTCTATGCGCCCTCGCTGCACGGCGAGGACGCCTGACGTTGCGGCTCGCCGTATACACCGACTACGAGTACACCTCCGACGGCGTACGGCGCTACGGGCAACGGGCGTTCGTGGTCTTCCTCGAGGCCCTGCGTGCGCACGTCGAGCGCCTCGTGCTCGTCGGCCGCTTCGATCCGCAGCCGGGGAGCTCGCACTATCCGCTGCACGAGGAGACCGAGCTCGTCGGCCTGCCCCACTACGAGAGCCTTGGGCATCCCCTGTCCGTCGCACGGTCCCTCTTGTTGTCCGTCGTGCGCTTCTGGCGGTTGCTGGACGAGGTGGACACGGTGTGGGTGCTCGGCCCTTATCCGCACTCGGTGCTGCTGGCGGTGCTCACCGCGCTGCGACGGCGGCGACTCGTGTTGGGCGTGCGACAGGACATGCCTGTGTACGTCCGCAGCCGCCGCCCGGATCGTCGCTGGATGCACCTGGGCGCAGACCTGCTCGAGGCGATCTGGAGGCTGCTTGCGCGGCGCTACGCGGTCGTCGTCGTAGGTCCCGAGCTGGAGCGGAAGTACCGCGACGGCCACGCCCGCAGCGTCCTGGCGACGAACGTCTCGCTGGTCTCGGAGCGGGACCTCGCGCTGGCCCCGGAGGCTATCGCGGCCCGCCGTTACGACGATCAGCTGACGCTGCTGACCGTCGGTCGGCTCGACGCCGAGAAGAATCCGCTGCTGCTCGCCGACATCATGGTCGAGCTGCAGGCGGGCGAGCGGCGTTGGCGGCTGCTCGTCTGCGGTGACGGGCCGCTGCGCGAGCAGCTGCAGGCGCGCCTGTCGGAGCTCGGCCTGCTGGACCGCGTCGAGCTGCTCGGCTACGTGCCGATCGACGGCGGCCTGCTCGACCTCTACCGGAGCAGCCATGCATTCCTGCACGTCTCCTGGACGGAGGGATTCCCGCAGGTCCTGGTGGAGGCCTTCGCGACGGGCCTGCCGACGGTTGCCACCGCGGTGGGCGGCGTGCCGGCGGCTGCCAGGGGGGCGGCCGTGCTGATCGAGCCGGGCGATGCGATCGCGGCGGCCGGGGCACTGGAGCGGATCGCCTCGGACGCGCGGCTGCGCGAGGAGTTGATCGAGGCCGGGTTGGAGCGCGCGCACGCCGGCACGCTCGAGGCGGCGTCCAGGCGGCTCGCGCAGTTCCTGGCCACGGCGCCGTGAGGCGGGCGGGCAGCGCGGGAACGCGCGCTCGCGGCCGTGCCGCGCTCAGGAGCCGCGCGCGCGCACCCTGCGCAGCGCCTGGTATACGGCCGGGCTCGTGCGCTTGGCGAGCTTCTTCGCGTTCCACTGCAGCCACAGCCGACCGCAGGCCAAGCGCTCGCCGCGAGCGTACGCCGCCGCGACGCCGGCGGGCGTCGTCGCCCAAATCGTGTAGCGCCCACGAACGGTGAGCCCGTCCTGGGCGACACGGGCGGTCGGCTCGGAGGTGAACAGGAGCTCGTAGCCGGCGGCCGCGGCAGCCGCGATCACGTCCCGCGACAGGTAGCCGCCGGGCACCGATGCGGTACGTGGTGGCGAGCCGAGGATCTCTCCGATCGCCGCGCGGCTGCGGACCCACTCGTCATCGAGCTCGGCTCGCGTGAGCCGCCCCATGTACGTCGGATGGCTGTGGGAGTGGCTGCCGATCAGGTGGCCGCGCCGGTCGAGCTCGCTCAGCTGCTCGGCCGACATGAACCCCGCCGTGCCGATCCGCGACGAGGTGACAAAGAACTGACCGCGCCAGCCGCACCGCTCGAGCGCCTCGGCGGCGAGCGGAGCCGAGGCGCCGCCGTCATCGAACGTCAGCGCGACCGCCGGCGCCGTTTCGCCGCCGTCGAGCGGGCGGACCTCCAGGCGGGTCGCCGCCACGGCCTCGAGGTGCGCCTCGAGCGCCACGGGCTCGAGCTTGTAGCGCGCCGCCAACGGCCCCGGGAAGCCGACCGACTCGCGCTGTGCGCGCGCCGCGATGTCGTGATACATGAGCGTGCGCATATGCCTCGGGGCGTCCTGCCTTGGCAGATTACCGACGCTCATCTTGGCGGGGGACCGCGCCGATAGTCTCAGCTGGAATGCCAGAATTCGCAGGGTCGATAGCCGGCAAGTTGCGGGACACCCTGCGTGAGGCGCCGGCGGCGGTCCCGGCGCTGGGTGCGCTGGCGCTGTTCGTTGTATGGGCCGGCAATGACGGCGGCTACCCGGTGACTCACTGGGCCCCCGGCGGATTGATCCTGCTCGCGCTGCTGGCGCTCACGCTCTCGAGCGTGCGGTTGCGCTTCGCCGAGGTGCCGGCCGCCGTGCGCGTCGCGATTGCCTGCCTGGCGCTCTATACGGCGCTCAGCTATCTCTCGATCCTGTGGGCGCAGGTCCCGGCTGACGCGTGGGAAGGCGCCAACCGCACGCTCCTGTACCTGGTCGTGTTCGCGCTGTTCGCCCTCTGGTCGCAGTCGGGAGCGAGCGCCGCGCTGCTTCTCGGCGCCTGGACGCTCGCGATGATCGCGCTGGCCGCCTTCGTCGTCCTGCACATCGACAGCTCTGCGACGCCGGCCGCGTTCTTCAGCGAAGGTCGGCTCAAATACCCCGCGTCCTACGAAAACGCCTGCGCGGCTGTGTGGTGCATGGCGCTGTGGCCTGCGCTGCTGCTTTCCGCGGGTAGGCGCATTCCCTGGGCAGTGCGTGGGCTGCTCGCGGGCGGAGCCGTGGTGCTCGCCGATCTCGCCCTGCTCAGTCAGAGCCGCGGCTCGCTGTTCGCGACGGTCGTGATGCTCGTGCTCGTGTTCGCGCTCCTGCCCGGGCGCGTGCGGACGTTCCTCGTGCTCGTACCGGTCGCCGTCGGCGTCGGCCTCGGCACACCCACGGTCCTGCACGTCGGCGATCGCCTCAAAGATGGCGGCGACGTGCGCTCGGCGCTGCACAGCGCGACCGCGGCGATCTTCCTCGCCGCGCTGGCGGTCGGCCTGATCGTCGCGCTCGGCGCGGCGATCGAGGCGCGCGGGGTCTTCTCGCAGGCCACGGCCGCGCGCATGCGAAGAGCCGTGGGCGCGATCGCGATCGCGACGCTCGTCGCGACGCTGGCGGGCGGTTGGGCGGCCGCGGGCGATCCCGTGGCGCGCGTCGAACACGGCTGGCACACCTTCAAGGGGGGCTATTCGGCCGACAACGCCCACGTCAATCGTCTCGTGAGCGGGCTGGGCAGCGGGCGCTACGACTTCTACAGGGTCGCGCTTGACGAATTCATCGCTCATCCGCTCGTCGGGATCGGCGCCGACAACTTCGCGCAGCAATACCTCGCGCGCGGCCACGAACGGGAGACCCCGCACTACCCCCACAGCGTCGAGATTCGCACGCTTTCGCAGACGGG
>DATHGU010000010.1:0-3599 GCA_035317495.1 Solirubrobacteraceae bacterium | reverse complement strand
TAGTCCTCGAGCAGCTGCGCGCGCGTGGGGAAACCCTCGCGCCTGGTGATGCCTCCCAGCGCCTCGCGCATGCCGCCTTTGGGATCGTCGCGCTCGCTCCAGAACATGCACAGGTAGCCGAGGTCGGCGAGCGGGTCGCCGATCGTCGCCATCTCCCAGTCCAGCACCGCCTCCAGCCGCGCGGGCGCCTCGGCCACGAAGATCGTGTTTCCCAAGCGGAAGTCGCCGTGCACGATCGTCGCCGCCCCGGACGTCGGCATGTTCTCGGCCAGCCAGCCGCCGACGCGCTCGACGGCCGGGATCGCGCGCGTCTGGTTGATCTCCCACAGGCCCGCGAAGCGTCGCAGCTGTCGCTCCAGGTAGCCGGTCGGCTTGCCGAAGCCCTCCAGGCCCGCGGCTCGCCAGTCGACGCCGTGGATCTCCACCAGCGCATCGATCAGCTCCTCGCTGATCCCGCGCCGCTCCGAAGGCGTGTCGAGCGCCGGCGGGATGCTCGTCACGATCACCTCGCCCGCGATCCGCTCCATCACGTAGAAGGGAGCGCCGATCGTGTGCTCATCCGCACATACGGCGAGCACGACGGGCACGCGTGCGGGCGTGTCCTGCAGGGCGCGCAGCAGGCGCGCCTCGCGCAGCACGTCATGCGCGCTCGGCGGCAGCGGGGGACGGGGCGGGCGGCGCAGGACGACCTCCGTGTCACCTCGTGTGATCAGATACGTGACGTTCGAGTGGCCCTCGCCGATCGGCGTCGCCTCGATCGCCCCCTCGCCGAGGCCGTGTTCGTCCAGAAACGCCTCCAGCGGCTCCAGGACGAGCAGCGGGGGGCGCGCATCGGCTGCCACCTCGGCGTGGCGCTCGACGACATCGTCTGGGGCTCTCGATACAGTCATCGCGCCGCACGCTACATGGCCAATGGCTGCGTGGTCGCCAGGGTTTGCGCTTCCCCTACAGGCCGACCGCAACCTCGACGAGCCGCGTGTGTCTTAGCCCCCATGCTCCAAATCAAAGTCCTTCCAACCTCGCGAACGCGCGCCGCCGCAGCAGTGGCTCTCGCGTGCGCCGCAGTCGGCCTCGGCGCTGCCAGTCCCGCCCTTGCCTCGCACAGCCAGCTCAACTACATGGAGGCTCCAAAGCAGCTGCTGTCCAGCGCGCGGCACCAGACCTTCGTGCAATTGCAGGCGCTCGGCGTCAAAGCGCTGCGGCTGGAGCTGCACTGGCATGACGTGGCGCCCGGTGCGAACAGCACGAAAGCGCCGCGCCTCGACCTCACAAATCCGCTCGTCTACAAGTGGGACGGGTACGACGCGGTCATCGCCGAAGCAAAGCGACTGAAATGGCAGATCCTGCTGACGGTCACCGCCCCGGTGCCGAAGTGGGCGACCGCCGGGCACAAAGATCTGATCACCCGTCCGGGTGACAGGGCCTTCGAACAATTCATGACCGCCCTGGCTCGTCACTACGGAGGGCTCATCGACACCTGGGCGATCTGGAACGAGCCCAACATTCCCGGTTGGCTGAGCCCGCAGTTCAACGCCAACGGCAGCCCCGCATCGCCGCGCATCTACCGCGGCCTCTGGCAGGCCGGTTACGCGGGCCTGCAGGCCGGGGGGCTCAGCTCGCCGAAGGTCCTGTTCGCGGAAACGGCCCCCTTCGGCCAAAGCCGCGTCAACGCCAGGCGCGAAGGCGTCAAGAAGACAGTTGCGCCGCTCACGTTCCTGCGCGAATCGCTGTGCCTGAACAACCGCTACCGAAAAGCAAGCACGTGCAGCAAGCTGCCGATCTACGGCTACGCGCACCACCCGTACACCTATCCGGCCGTCCAGGGCGTCGGCTACCGGCCGCCGAACCACGACCAGGTTACGATCGGATCGCTCGCGCGGCTGTCGAACGCCCTCAGCGCAGCGTCGCGCGCGGGTGCCATCCCGGCGAACGTGCCTATGTACCTGACCGAGTTCGGCGTGCAGACCAAGCCGAATCCGCTGGGCGTGTCTCTCTCACAGCAGCCCGAATACGATGCTCTGGCGGAAAAAATAGCCTGGGCCAATCCGCGCGTGGCCGCGTTCTCGCAATACTTGTACAAGGACGAAGCCGCGCATGGGAGCTTCAGGGGCTATCGCACCGGGCTGCTGACGCCGACCGGCGCACGCAAGCCGTTCTACTATGCGTTTCCGCTGCCGCTGACGGTAATACGAACCGGCTCGGGCGTCTCGTTGTGGGGTTACGTGCGGCCGGCCGAAGGCGCGACGAAGGTCAAGGTGCTCGTGCAGTCGCGTGGATCCAGCAAGTTCCGCACGCTGAAGGTCGTCAAGACAGACGCCCGCGGCTACTGGACGCTGCACTCCTCGAAGGTTGGCTCACGCTGGCGCGTCAGCTGGCGCAGTCCGGCCGGCCGCGCCTACAACAGCCCCCCGACCAAGGCCTCGTAGCTCTATAGCTCGGGGAAGGATGCGCGCGGTCGACCGCGGCCCGGACAGTCGACCGCGTGCCTCTACCATACGGGCATCGACTGTGCAGGCATTTCATAGAGACGCGCCTTGCCCGAGCTACCCGAGGTCGAGATCACCGCGCGCCTGCTCGATCGCGCGCTCACAGGCGCGGAGATCGAGTCCGCCGTGTCGCCCGGCATCAACGCGCTCAAGACGTTCGACCCGCCCCTCGCGAGCCTCGCCGGTGAGCGCATCGTGGGCGTGCGCCGGCGCGGCAAGCAGCTGATCGTAGAGACGACCGGCGAGCTCGTCCTGCTGATCCACCTGATGTCCGCCGGACGCCTGCAGCTGTATGACAAGCGCGCAGGCCCGCGCGACCGCACGTCGCGGCTGCTTGTGCGGCTCGCCGACGGACGCGAGCTGCGTTTGCGCGAGTTCGGCTCCAAGCAGGCCGCCTGGGTCAAGCTGCTGAGTGCCCGCGAGCTCGAAGAGGACGGTGCGCTGGCGACGCTCGGACCCGAAGCCTGGCCCGACCCGCCGGAGCTCGAGAGCCTGCTCGACGCCCCGCGGCCGCTGCACACGCTTCTGCGCGACCAGCACACGATCGCCGGCATCGGGCGCTCGTGGGTCGATGAGATCCTGTGGAGCGCCCAGCTCTCCCCGTTCAAGCGCGCCAACGATCTCGATGACGACGAGCGCGCACGCCTGCGCGAGGCGATCGTTCAGTCGCTCGGCGAGGCGATCGCACATTACGAGCAGGTGGTCAAGCTGCCGATCCCCGACAAGCTGCCGATGCCGCTGCGCGTGCACAGGCACGAGGGCGAGCCGTGCCCGCGCTGCGGCGCCATCCTAAAAGCGGTGCACTTCGAGGACTACGTGATCGCCTACTGCCCCGCCTGCCAGACCGACGGGCGCGTGCTCAAGGACCGGCGGCTATCGCGGCTGCTTCGCTGAGCTGTGGCTCCGCTACTCCGCGAGGCGCGAATCCCTACTTTAGTCGGAGTCGAGACAGCGGAACTCTAGACCAATGGCTGGTGTGCGAACGATCTCGATACGCCACTGTTTGCGGTGCAGCCGATGGCTGCTCTCGCATGAGCCCTCTAGACCTAATCCCTCTCGCCTGGGGGGCCGTCACGGCATTTGTCGTGGCGGCCTGCCGGGTCGCTTCCTGGG
>DATHGU010000009.1:0-2379 GCA_035317495.1 Solirubrobacteraceae bacterium | reverse complement strand
TGGCGATCGGGAGGATCGGCGGGGTCGACGGGACTTCTACGGGGGGTGGCGATGGGAGTCCGACGTCGGGAATCGCCGGAAGCGGAACGGCCGGAACCGAAACGTCCGGGAGTTTGGCCGATTCGACCGTGGGAAGCGCAGGGGCCGCGAGCGGCGCGAGCGAACCGACCGCTTCGCTCGGTGTCGCGGAGACTCCGACAGAGGGCAGCGACGCGGAGGAGCTCGTTGGCGCAGCCAAGCCGAGGCCGAGCGCCAGCAGGGACGCCAGTCCCATCAGAGCGTTGTTTGGAGACACCCGCATGCACCCCGATTCCCCGCGCTTCGGCACGGAGCCGTCCGAGCATGATCCCACACGTTGAGGTTTGGTTGGCCGTTTGGGCCAGCGGATGCGTTTCTCAGCCGGCACACGTCCGGCAGGAGCCGTGCAGGACGATCTCGTGTTCGGCGACCTGCATGGGCACACGGCGGCTGAGCTCGCGGATCGCATCCTCGAGCCCCTCGTCGGTGAACGGCATGATCGTTCCGCAGCTGTCGCACACGAGGTGGTGGTGGTGCCCGTCGCCGCTGCGCATCGGCTCGTAGCGCGCCATGTCCTGGCCGACCTGCACTTTCTGAACCAGCTGCAGCCGCTCGAGCTCGTCGAGGATCCGGTAGATGCTCGCGCGGGCGACGGGACGCTCGCCCGCACGCAGCGACTCTTCGATCTCGAGCGCAGAGCGTGCGCAGGTCTGCGAATCGAGCAGCTCCAGCAGCGCCTGGCGCGCTTGGCCCGAGTGGCGTCCGCTGTCCGCGAGCACCCGCCGCGCGCGGGTTGCCCAACTATCGCTCTGCTGTGCCATCGAGCCTCAGTCTAGTTCTCGCCCGACGGCGTGAGCTGGATCTGGCCGGCGGCCTAAGCCGGATCCCGCCGGCGCGCTGTCGCTTGGCGTTCGCGTCGGTCGGGTTGCCGTGAGCAGGTACGCGAGCACGTAGATCGCGGCGGCAACGGCGATCACGGCGGTGCTCGGTGGCAGGCTCGGGACGGCGTAGCTGATCGCGAGACCCAGCCACATCGCGAGCAGCGCCAGGACAGCCGACAGCGCGAGCGCGCGGTACGGATCGGCGGTGAGCCGGTGCGCGGCGCCGGCCGGCGCGGCGAGCAGTCCAAGGAGCAGCAGTGCACCGACGGCCTGCGTGGCCTCCGCGGCGGTCACGCCCAGGAGCGCGAGGAACGCAAGCCCGAGCGCGCGGACCGGAACGCCACGTGCAGCCGCCACCGACGGATCGACGCTCGCGAACAACAGCGGCCTCGCGATCGCCAGCACGCACACGATGACCGCGACGGCGACCAGCGCAGCGAGCCTCGCGTCGGCTGCGCTGAGCCCGAAGATCGAGCCGAACAGCTCGCGGGCTCCGAGCAGGCCGTTGCCCCCGCCCGATCCCGTACTGAACAGCGCGAGGCAGAGGACTCCGAGGCCCAGCACCCAGGCGAAGATGATTCCGATCGTGACGTCATCGCCGCCGGCTCGCTCGCCGATCCCGCCCAACACGAGCGCGATTGCGACCGTCGCGGCGAACAGGCCGATGCGGGTGTCGATGCCGGCGGCCGCCGCCGCGAGGGCGCCCGTGAACGCGACGTGGCTGAGGGCGTCGCCGGCGAACACCTGCGCACGGAGCACGACGAAGTAGCCGACGAGGCCACACGCGAGCGCGATGACGCTGCCGGCGAGGAACGCGTTGCGGAAGAACTCGTGCGCGAACATCATGCCTCCGCGCGCGCGATGGGAACCTCGCGCCGCAGCAACGTCGGGTGGTCGAACGCGGCACGAGCGACGCGCGCCACGACATAGACGACGAGGGCGCTCGTGGTGATGTAGAAGCCCACGGGGTAGTCGTAGAAGTAGGCCAGCGCCAGCCCGACCCACGTGATCAGCACGCCGATGATCACGCTCAGGAGCAGGCTCAGCCCGATGCGGGGCGTGATCAGCTGTGCGGTCGCCGGGGGTGCGACGAGCAATGCGAACACGAGCAGCACGCCCGTGATCTGCGCCGTCTCGGCGACGGCCAATCCCAAGAGCAGCAGGAAGGCGAGCGCGAGGGCGCGTGTCGGTACGCCGTGCGCGCGCGCCACGCCCTCATCCAACGAAGCGAACAGCAGCGGGCGACCGCCGATCGCCAGCAGGCACAGCGTCAGCGCGGCGACGATCGCGAGCACCAGCACCTGCCCGCGGGTGATGCCGAGGAAGCTGCCGAACAGCAGGCTCTCGTAGTTGGCGAGCACACCCTGATAGAGGCTCAAGAAGAGAAAGCCGCAGGCCAGCCCGAACGCCTGCACGGTCCCGGTGACGGCCGACTCCTGGCTGCGGCTGCCACGCGTCTCCGAGCGCGCGGCGGCGCCGA
>DATHGU010000008.1:0-3005 GCA_035317495.1 Solirubrobacteraceae bacterium | reverse complement strand
CATGCGGGCCGACTGGAAGCGGAAAGGAAGAGAAGCAAGCCGCCGGACCAAACTTGAGCGCGCGACACCCTCAGCATCCACTCGGGCGGCGTTCCGGATCTTGCGTGCGGCGACATGTGCGGTGATCCCGCCGGACTTCACAGTCTCGACGACCTTCGTTGGGAGGCCGGCGCTGCGCGCGATCGAGGGCCTGCTGACACCCGCGTAATCGAGCGACCCGCGGGGCTACGTGCGAGTGATGCCCCCGACCTGGAGCGCCTCACCTCTGACCTCGACGCCTCGGGCGCGAGCTGGCGCAGCTAGGGCTGCCGGCGACGAAATCGTTCGGGGACTGCTTTAGGCTTCTTCGGCGACGCCGAGGCGGCCGCCGGTCGCCGTTCGGGCGATGACTTCTCGGTAGATGTCGGTGATGCGGGTGGCGATCGCTGGCCAGCCGTAGTGGCGGTGGGCCGCGTTGGCGGCTTGTTGGCCGCGGCGGTGCCGCTCGCTCGCGTCGGTGGCGGCCTCGATCAGTGCGGCTGCTAGCGCTTGTTCGTCGTCGGGGGGTATCAGCCAGCCGTTTTCGCCGTCGCGGATGATCTCCGCCGGCCCGTGCGTATCGCAGGCGATCACGGGTAGGCCGCAGGCCATCGCCTCGACGAGCGCGAGCCCGAACGCTTCGGCGACCGAGGGGAGGACGAGCGCGTCGGCGGCGTTCAGCGCCTGGGGCAGCTGCTCGTGGGGGCGCCAGCCGGCCAGGAAGACATGCCGCGCATCGAGCTGCCGGATCGTGGCGAGCGGGTGCTCGCCTTCCCACTCGCCGGGGTGGCCGCCGACAAGGACGAGTGGGACGGGATACCCGAGGTGGGCCTGGGCGCGGGCGTGGGCGCGGATCAGGAGTGGCAGCCGCTTGACGGCGGTGAAGCGGCCGAGGTACAGGAAGACCGTTCCGGAGGCGAGCGGCGCGAGCTGTTCGTCGCGGTAGGCGACGCTGCCGGGCGGCCTGTGCGCGTCCCAGCCTTGCGGGTTCTCGACCAGCCACTGCCGCCAGAATCCGCGTCGCTGCTCTGCTGCGACCGGTCGGGGTCGGAAGCGCTCGAGCTCGACGCCGCTGGGGAGGCCGGCGAGTTTCGACCGCTCGAGCCCGAGCAGCGCTGCGACTTCCGGCTCGGCGCCCGGGGGCACGATCAGCCGCTCGCAGGCGTGCGCCCAGCGGCGAAGCCGCCGATCCCAAGCGCGCGCGTGCCGCCACTCGCGCGGCGGCCCGGTCGCTAGCGCACGCAGGAAGGCGAGCTCGGTGCCGTGCAGTTGCCCGACGATCGGCACGCTGGGGAAGGCGCGCAGGGCGGCCTCGTTGGCCGGCGTCAGGTGGTGCAGGTGGAGGAGATCGGCCTCGGCGGCGCCCGCGCGGGCGAGCGCTACCGCCCAGGCCGCCACCAGCCGCTCGTAGGTGGCGTCGTCGACCGCGGCGAAGACGCGGTCGGGGCCGGCCGACCTGTCCTCATAGGAGGGCTGAAAGGGAACCGGGGCGGCGAGCGGGTCAGCAACACGCAGCGCCGGCGAATAGTCGACGGCGGAGACGTCGATGCCCGAGAAGAAGCTCGCCGCGTTCGTCGGCGCCTCCGGTCCGTCGAGCGAGCCCGCGGCCAGGCGTACCTGCCAGCCAGTCTCAGCGAGCGCCCCGCTGAGGGCGCGCGCGACCTGCGCCGAGCCGCCGCGGGGAAAAAAGAACAGCGCCGAGCAGACACGACCAGCAACCGGCCCCGTCGGCCGGGCTGGCCGCGCCCCGTTTTCGCCCTCGCCGCGATCAGCCATCGTGTCTTCGATTCGGGCGGGGAGCGGGCGATTCCTGCCGGAGGCGCGCAGCGGCCGCGACAACCCGAACGACGCTCCCGGCGGCCGGGCCGACGAATCGGCAAGAGGCGAACGCCAAGTACCGCAGCGCGCACGGATCGATGCAGAGCCCGGAGCGGGCCATCGCTCACCGTCAGCCGGCAGCGACGCCGTCCAGGGACGGATTGCGGCGGCGGCGACGTAGCTTGGTAGATGCCGGCTCGGGAAGACTCGTCTTGCGGATGACGAAACTCGAGGCCGTGGTGTTGTTGCGGCGGGAGGCGAGCGCGCGTCCTTGACTGTGACGGTCGCGGGTCGGTCGGCGCTGTGGCTGCTCGAGCCGCACGACTACCGCACCCCGGCCGAGGCACTCGACCACTTGCTCACACTTGCGACCGCGGTCGTGAGACGATCGATTTGTTCGCCAGCGCGTTCGGTGAGCCGACGCCGGACGAACAGGTGGCGGAGCGGAGCTGAGAGTGGGGGGACGACTGAGTCACCCGGAGCCGCCCGTCGATCAGCCCTTGCCTCGAGTTCGGCCGAGGGATCGTGGTGCTACAGCCGGGAGGCTGTAATGCTCCGTGACGCACTGCGGGCGATCGACGATCCAAGCGCGGTGCGGCTCGCTACCCAGATCGAGGTTGCCGCCACGATGCTGCTCGCCGCGCCCCTCAATGCAGGCGTGCCGGCGGTTCGCGTCGCCGATGACGAGCGACAGGTGCTCCTCGACGTTTCGCGAAAGCTGGAGCACCTGCCGGGCGGCAGCTTCGCCAAGCTGCAGCACGAACTCTCGATCGGCGAGTAAGAAGATCGTGGCTGCCGGCGGGTTTCGACTCTAGTTTCGCTTCGGCTCGGCGGGGATCATCGTCACCTCGCCGCGCTCGTCGACCGATACCACGTAGCGGCTGCCGGCGGTGTGCTTGCGGAAGCGGCTCCAGAGCGGTTTGCGGTGGCCGCCCACGATGATGATCGCGTGCGTGTCGGTGTGAGTTTCAACCCGGAAGCCCGCCGCGACCTTCGCCTCGAGGAACGCATCCAACGCGTTCCTCCTTTCTCCGAGCGGATCGATCGCTCCAGCCATAGCGCGTTCCTTTCGAGTTGGGCCTCCTCGGAAACCGTCCTCTTCGCGCGCACGACGCGACGATGGCCTGTGCGCCCAAACAACGATCTTGACTCAACTGAGGACGGACGAG
>DATHGU010000007.1:0-3788 GCA_035317495.1 Solirubrobacteraceae bacterium | reverse complement strand
CCAGTCGAGCGCGTACCAGCCGGTCGCCCCGCCGATGCGCTGGATCGGAGCAAATGCCGCATCGGGCCTGGGCGACACCGACATCGCACGCGAGCAGACCAGGCGGCGTCCGACCGCGTTCCCGCCCCACCGCGAGCGGCTCGCGGCGGTGGCATCCGACCATCTCATGTCGGCGAACGCCTGATCCTCTTCGGCCAGAGCGAGCTCGATCGCGCTGGACAGGCCGCGCCGGGCTCTACCGAACGCCACGCGCTCAGGCACGGTCGTGACGATCGTCTCGTTGCGCAGGCTGTCAACCATCGCTGCCGCAACTGGTCCGTATGCCGGCTTGAGCCGCCCGAGCAGCATCCGCGAGACGCGCGGGGTGATCAGCGGTATGTGCATCACCCGGCGATGGAGCCCACGATGGCGCGCGTACTCGCGCATCAACTCGGCGTAGGTGACCTGATCGCGGCCTCCGATCTCGTAGACCGCGTCGATCGGCCGAACGAGCTCGATCGCTGCCATCAGGCAGTCGAGCACGTCATCGATCGCGATCGGCTGCGCGAGCGTCTCCATCCAGCGCGGAGCGACGATCACTGGGAGGTGGTCGACGAGCGCTCGCACGGTCTCGAAGGACGTGCTGCCCGAGCCGATCACGATCGACGCGCGCAGCTCGACCGTCGGCACGCGGCTCGCGCGCAGGATCCGTCCGACCTCATGGCGACTCACCAGATGAGAGGAGAGCTCGTGATCGCGCCCGAGCCCGCCGAGATAGACGATCTGCTGGACACCCGCGAGCCTTGCGGCCTCGGCGAAATTGGCGGCGGCGCCGCGATCGAGCTCCTCGAAGGCTCCCACGCCGCCCATCGAATGGATCAGATAACAGGCCGTGTGAACGCCGTCGAAGGCGCCCACAAGAGCCCCTCGATCGAGCACATCCCCCTGCACAACGTCGGTCACGTGGCCGGCGCGATCACGCAGGAGTTGCGGACGTCGCGTCAGGCAGCGCACCCGTCCGCCCGTGTCTTCCAGACGGCGCAGCAACCGGCCACCGACGTAGCCGGACGCGCCTGTGAGCAATACCAGCCGGTCGGATCTCGCAAGCATGTCGGGCATCCTACTACATATTGTAGTAGTTGGCAAACCCCGTGTCTCGCAGGATTGCCGCGCGCCTGCCGGCTCGTCTTAGCGGGAGGTCTACCGCGCTTCGGGCAGAGTGGCTGGTCGCGCACGCCAGGCGCGCGCGACCGCGACACCCGCGATCCCGGCGCCGGCCGGAATCAGCGCCAGAACTGCTATGCACGGCTGGCTGGATAGACCTGGCGGCGCGAGCGTCGCGGTGCCAGTCGCGACGTGCCCGGCCAGCAGGGCCGCCGCGAGCAGAAGCAGCAGCGCGGCGGCCGCGCCGACGCAGAGGACGAGCGGGAAGCGCCATGGGGTCGGCTCGCCGAGCAGGTAGTCGATGCGCTGCGGGTCGACCCCTCCCGCCTGCTCGCCCGCGCCTCCAGAGAAGCTAAGCATCGCGCTCGCAAGCGCCGAGCGGTCCACGCCCGCCGTGCAGACCGCCGCCTCGTCGGCACCGATCTCCGCAAGCCCTTGCTGGCGTTCGATGAGCCGGCGCAGAGCCGGTATGAAGAACAGGGCGGCGAGGAGAGCCCGGCCGCAGGCAAGGCGCAATGGATCGTGTCGTATGACGTGGTGGCGCTCGTGAGCGAGCACGGCAGCGAGCGCGCGCGTGTCCAGCAGTTCCATAGCTGCTGTCGAGACGTATATACGAGGGCGCAGCAGGCCGGCACAGAAGGCTTGCGGCTCTCCATCTGTGATCACCCACGCGCCATCTAGCGGTAACGGCGAGCGCGACGCGAGGATCCTTCTGAACCTCCGATCGGCCAGGATCTCGCGTGTGAGCGATCGAGCGGCCGCGCCGACCATCAAGAGCCCGAGCGCAGCGAGCACCGTGACGACGATGGCATCGGCATTCGCTACGGGATAGCTGAGGCGCTGCCCGAAGAGCGAGATCGTGTGAGAAGCGCCCTCGCCTGTAACCCTCCACGTCTCGAACAGCCGAGAGATGACGAAGGCGGCCGAGGACAAGGCAAGCAGGCCTAGCAGCAAGTTCAGCCCGAACATGCGGCCGGCCGCGATCGCGGCCGGCCGCGCCGTTGCCCGTGAGACGGACGGCTGCGCCCCGCTCACCGTGTCACTTGCAGTGGGGGCGACAGACTGCAACGGTGACGCCGAGGCCGTCATCTCCCACCAAGGATTGCAGAGGGCCGGCCCCTCGACGCGCGATCGGATGAAGCGGCCGAGGGCGGCACAGCTGAGGACAGCCGGCCGCGTAGATCGAGCATTCCACGATTCGACCCTTGATCGCGGTGGGCGTCGGCCCGGCTCGAGCGAGCCGCGGCCGCCAAGCCCTTTACGACCATCTCGTCCTTGACGACGAGGCTTCCAAAGCAGGCGGCCCCTGTCCGTCGCCGGGGCTTGCGAGGCGCCGGGCGGGTTCGATCGAGCACACGCTGCCAGCCGGCCCTGATCGCCACCGTTGGTCTCCGCTGCAATTCGGAGGTGGGCATGGCGGCGGTCGACATCTCTAGCGATGCTACTACAGATCATCGTAGATAGGACCGAGTGGGCCCGCTGCCGGCTGCGACCGGCTACTGCTACAGTCCGTCGTAGATGTCTTCCAAGAAACGCAGATCGTCCCGCGAGGCCGCGCCCCCACAGCTGCACGAGCTCGAGTCCGAGGTGATGGAGGAGCTCTGGTTGCAGCAAGAAGCGACCGTCCGCACGGTGATGGACCGACTCAACGAGCGCACGAGCAAGAAGCGCGCCTACACGACGTACATGACGATCATGGCCCGCTTGCACAAGAAGGGCGTGCTCGACCGGCGTCGCGATGGCAAGACTGACATCTACGCACCCAGGCTCAGCCGCGAGGAGTTCATCGGCTCGCGTGCCAAAGCCGAGGTCGAGGAGCTGGTCGCTGAGTATGGCGACGTCGCGCTCAGCCACTTCGCCAGGGAGTTCGCGAGCCTCGACCCAGCGCGCCGACGCGCACTGCAGCGCTTGGCACGCAAGCCCTAAGCCCGAGCGTGAAGCTCCAAGCCGGGTATCCCGGGCCGCCTATCCGGGGTATCTACGACACAGTGTAGTAGAGTGTGCCGCATGGCACGCGAACGCCGGCAATCGAACCTGAGCTCCGACCGACTGATGCCCGGCTCGTTCGAGGGCGAGACGGTCACGCGTCGCCGCTTGATGACCGGGACCGCCCACGGCCTAGGGGCTATCGCCGCTACCGCCGTAGGTCTCCCCGCGCTCGGCTTCGCCCTCGGCCCGGTGTTCTCGAAAGGCGAGGATCGCTGGGAAACCGTCGGTCCCGACTCGGACTTCAACGATCTCAACTTCGCCAGGCGCGTGATCACCACTACGTCCGGCATCGGCGAGGCGGGAAACACGACCGTCTACATACGAAAGCGCAACCCGTCGATCGACACCGAGCCCGAAGACCGCTTCAACAGGTTCATCGCGATCTCGAGCCGCTGCGCCCACGTCGGCTGTCCCGTCAACTGGGTTCCCGCCGCGGAGCGGTTCATCTGTCCGTGCCACGGCGGCGTCTACGACATCCGCGGCATTCGCACGGGCGGCCCTCCGCCTCGGCCGCTGGATCGCTTCTACACGCGCGTCATCCGCGGCCAGCTCGAGATCGGCCCACGCTTCAGCGTCAACAGCGAGCTCAAGCGCTTCTCGCCACGTGATCCCGGGGAGGCACTGGACGGCATCGGGCAGTACATCTATCCGCGTCG
>DATHGU010000006.1:0-7182 GCA_035317495.1 Solirubrobacteraceae bacterium | reverse complement strand
TACTCCGCCGACGGCTCGGCGTTGTGCGGATCGCACCGCAAGACGGCGCGAGCAGGCGTGACGCGACCCATCACAAAACGGAGAGGGAGGGATTCGAACCCTCGAACGAGGTCACCCCCGTTACGCGATTTCCAGTCGCGCCCGTTCAACCGCTCCGGCACCTCTCCAGCGCACGACCGCCGTGGGAGACGGCCCGTCCTCGACCGTTCGATCGAGGCGACGGCCGCTTGAAGGCTACGACACGCGCGCTCGATCCGTTGCTAGGCTCCGGACCGATGGTTCTGGCGATCAGCAAAGCGCTCAGCACGGACATCGGCCTGATCGCCACGTTCGGCGGGATCGGCGTCGTCGTCAACGTGATCGTCGTGTACATGGCCATCCAGATCCGTGGCGAGCGCCAGCAGAACCAGGAGTACCGCGAGCAGCTCCTCGACCGGTAGCGAGGCGCCTAGATGATGTAGACGGGCGTGCCCACCGGCGACTTGCTGTACAGCGCGATCACGTCGGGAATGCGCATGCGGATGCATCCGTGCGAGGCGTCGGAGCCGATCGTGCCGTACTCGCTGGGATCGATGCCGTGGATGCCGGCGCCGCCTTCGAAGGACATGAAGCGCGCCTTGAGCGGGTCGCCTGGCCCCGGCGGCACGACGGTGCCGGCGAGCGCGCCGGCCCAGGCTTTGTTGGGCACGTACCAGGGCGGGTTGACCTGCTCCCATTCGATGTGATGGACACCCGCGGGGGTTTCCAGGCCTTCCATGCCGACTGCGATTTCATAGGTGTTCGCCAGTTTCAGGTGGTCGTAGAAGCTCAGCTTGAATGCCGCGCGGTTGACGACGATGTACGCGGGATACTTGGAGGCCAGCTCGGACGTGGTCACGGCGGGCTTGACGACGTGCGAGGGAACCGAGACATTGCGGGCAGCGCCGGTCGAGGAGAGCGCATGGTCGATGCGCCCGCCGAGCCGATCGTTGTCGACGGTCAGCCCGACTGCGGCCGGGACGGTGCTCAGCCCGCCGGCGCTCGGCGCGACGGTCGCGTCGCGGGGCGCGCGATTGACGGCCCCGCGCACCTTCGCCGTGAGCTGCCGCACCGCCTTGTGCGAGTAGCTGACGACGAGCGGCACGTCGTGGTCGACACTTCCGCCGAACAGCCCACGGAAGGTGCGCGAGAAGATCGAGCCGCCGCGGCTGGCGCTGAGCGCCTGGGCGACCATGTTGCCGGCGTCGACGGTCAGGCCGGCTTCGCGCGCGGTCAGCCTCCAGCGATGCGCGTGGGAGCGGAGCGTCACGGGCTGGTTCAGCGGCGCGATCAGCTCGCGGTCGATCTTCGTGCGCGCAGCCGTCGCGCTGAGGCCGCCGACGTCGACGCCGTCGATCGTCACGCCCTTGGCGATCTGATCGCGTCGAGAGTGGTCGTAGATGAGCATTGCCGCCGCCAGCAGGACGACGACGCCGACGCAAATCGCGACGACAATCGGCAGGCGGCTGCGCCGAGGCGGCGAGGGTACGACCGGCGGGGGTGCGATCGCAGTTGCGCTCATCAACTCCTCACGGTTGCTCCGCTGCTGGAATCCCGATCATCGGAGTGTACCTTTCGGCGCGGGTTCCTAATCACCCTTCAAACAGCCGTCCAAGGTCGTCCAGCGCTCGGTCGTCCAGAGCCGGCCGCGGCCCCGGCGCTTGCGGCGCCGTGTGGCGCTGCGATCAGCCCTGGTTGTGCGCCTCTTCGCGCGCGCGCCGGTACTCGTTGACGACGATCTCGGTCAGCTCCTCGACGGACGTCTCGGCGGTGGGCTTGTCGAGCGCGATCACGCCGTCCTGGATCATGCTCACGCGATCGCACGCCTGCAGGACGTGGACGTAGTTGTGCAGGATCATGACGATCGAGACTTTGCCTTCCTCCTTCAGGCGTGCGACGAGGTCGAGGATCTGCGCTCCCTCTTTCGCGCCCATCGCCGCGAGCGGCTCGTCGAGCAGGATTATGTCGGCGTCGGAGTTGACCGTTCGCGCGACCGCGATCGCCTGACGCTGGCCGCCGGAGAGTCGCGCGACGGCCACGTCGATGCGGGGGATGTTGATGCCGATTTCGTCGAGCGCCGTGCGCGCTTCGCGCTTCATCTTGCGGTTGTCGAGCAGCGGCAGCGGCCTGAACACGCGCTCGCGGCGCAGGTAGAGGTTGTGGTAGACGGACAGTTCGTCGATCAGCGCCAGGTCCTGATAGACGGTGTCGATGCCTTGCGCGCGCGCGTCGTCGACGCTTTTCGGTGCGTAGGGCTGACCGTGCAGGAGCATCGTGCCCGAGTCCTGCTTCTGAAAGCCGCTGATGATCTTGATCAGCGTCGACTTGCCGGCGCCGTTGTCGCCGAGCAGGCCGAGCACCTCGCCCTTCTTCAGGTGCAGGTTGACGTCGCGCAACGCCGTCACCGGCCCGAAGCGCTTGGCGATGTGCTCGACGCGCAGGACGTCGTCGGTGGCGCTCGCCGGCGGGACGACGTCGGGTGCTTCCGCCGGGGGAACGGCGCCGGGGGGCTCTGTCGGGTCAACCACTTCCGGTTTGCCCCCTGCGGGCGCGGCCCACGTAGACGTTCGCGGTCATCGCCACGATCACGGCGAGGCCCGTGTAGAAGAGCAGGTAGTTGGCGTTGACGCCCTGAAGGATCAGCCCGTCCTTGAGGATCCCCAGGAAAAGCGCGCCGATCAGCGCGCCGACGATCGTGCCCGAGCCGCCCGTCAAGAGCGTGCCGCCGATCACGCCGGCCGCCACCGCGAGGAACAGGATTTCGTTGGCGCCGGCCGGATCCGGCTGCACCGTGGCCGAGCGCACCGCCTCGAAGATCCCCACCAACCCGGCCGTCAGGGCGCAGAGCATGTAGTTGCGGATCATCACGATCTTCACCCGCACGCCGGCCTCGGCGGCCCCGAGCTTGTTCGAGCCGATCGCGACCGTGTAGAGGCCCCATCGGGTGAACGTCAGGACCACCTGCAGGATCGCGATGATCGCCACCGCCCAGATAATCTCCGAGTAGGTACCGCCGCCGAAGACCTTGCCGAACGTGTGAAGCGGGAGCTGTCCCCCCGGCGTCGCAACGGGCGTGCCGTGGGAGATGATCAGGGCGAGCCCCTCGAACGTGAACAGCATCGCCAACGTCGCCACGAACGAGTTGATGCCGACGACGCCCACGAAGAAGCCGTTGATGGCTCCGACTGCCATGCAGATGAGCAGCGTGACGATCACTCCCGGCACCAGCCCCAGGTCGAGGCTCGTGTTCAGCTTGTAGAAGATGATCGGCGCGAACAGGTACATCGCTCCGATCGACAGATCAATCTCGCCGAGGATCATCACGAAGACCTCGCCCGCCGCGAGGATCGCGAACGGCGCGAAGTACGGCAGCAGCGTCTTGAAGTTGCCGGTCGTGAAGAAGCTGCTCGTGTTCGCGCTGAAGTAGATCGCCGTGATGATCGTGACGACGATGATGCTGCCCTCGCGCAGCGAGATGATGCGCTGGAACACGTTGCGGCGGGAGGGAACCCGGAGCGAGTGCTCCGAGTCCCCTGGCGCTGCTGGCGGGGTATCGGCTGCTGAGCCGCCGGCCACGCTCGCCATGATCTCTACCAGCGTCCTCTCGCTTCCCGGGCGATTCCTAGGCGATGACCTTGGCGGCCGTCGCGGTGCCCTCGTAGCGCGACTTCGAGTTGACGTACGGCGCGACCGTTTCCTTGCTCAGGAACTTCAGGCCGGTGTCGGTTTCCGCCAAGCCCGTGAGCGTTCCGGACACCTTGTACATGAACAGCTGCAGCACCGGCAGGAAGCCCTGCAGGTACGGCTGCTGGTCGATCGTGAATTCGATGTCGCCCGCTTTCAGCAGGTTCTGCGTCTGTTCGGTCAGGTCGAAGCCCCCGGCCTTGACCTTGCCGCCGAGGCTGTACTTCTGCATGATTTTCGCGAGGCTTTCCGTGCTGCCGCCGTCCACGGCGTACATGCCCTTGGTGTTCTTGTGACCGACCCAGTACGCGTCGATCGTCGAGAGCTCGCCCGGCACCGCGGCGCCGGTCGCGACCGTGTGCAGCGTGATCGGCTTGCCGGACGCCTTGACGGCCTTTTCGGCGCCTTCGATGCGTGGCTGCAGGTTGGCCGATCCGGGCGTCGCGATGAACAGAGCCACTTCGCCCGAGCCGACGTCAGCGACGATCCGTTCACCCATCTTTTCGCCGGCCTTTTTGAGGTCCTGGCCGATGTAGGCCAGGCGCGCGTTGCCGAGCGCGTCGGCGTTGTACGCGACGACGGGGATGCCCGCGGCGATCGCCTTTTCGACGGGCGCGTTGAAGGCGTGCAGGTCGATCAGAGCGACGGCGATCCCGTCCGCTTTGGCCGTGACCGCGCTGTTGACCGCATTGACCATCTGGTTGACGTTGCTGCTTTCCGAGCCGGTCCACTGGTAGGAGCAGCCGAGCAGCTTCGAGGCGTCTGCCGCGCCGTACTGCGTGGGAGTGAAGAAGGGGTTCGTCGTGACGTGGTTGACGAACACGAATTTGTAGCTCGGGTGGGATCCGAACACGCTCGCGGATCCGCTGCTGCCGCCGCTCGACGCGCTCGATCCACAGGCCGCCAGGATCGTGCTCACTGAGCCCGCCGCGACTCCCGTGAGTGCGCTGCGACGGAGGAACGCGCGCCGGTCGAATCCGGGTCGGCCAATCTCCGATCGGTCGGCGTGGTCGAGACGCTCTGCGGCTTCGTAAGCCTGATCAGTCTCTGCCATTTCACTCTCCTCTGATCGAGGGCTGCGCCTCGGTCGGCGCCACACCCACCAATAGCTTCCCGCGACCCTACCACTTGCTCCGAGCGTCTTCCGTAGCCGCGGGCAAAGCACTTTCCCGCTCGCCCGCGCGCGGCACGCTATACCCTCGTGAGATGGCTTCGGCCTCCGGTAAACGGCCCTCGCGCGAGGCGCCGCAGAGATCCGGGCAGAGCTCCGGCTCGAGCGGCGAGCAGCGCAAGCAGCCGGCCGCTCGCAAGCCGCCGAGCGAGCGCTTCGGCGAGCTGTTGATCTTGCGCACGAGCAAAGACGACGGCCGCGCGCTGATCATCTACTCGCACGAGGAGCGCGAGGAGCCCGAGGAGCGCGAGGAGCCCGAGGAGCGCGAGGAGTCCGAGGAGCGCGAGCGGACGTGAGCGAGCTGCGCTTCGACGAGCTGCGCGGCGAGCAGGTCGTGTACGCGATCCACCGCCAGGACCGCACGTTCCTGCCCTCGCGCGAGCACTGCCCGCTCGACCCCACACGACCGGGCGGCCCGCCGACCGAGATCCCCCTACCGGCCTTTCAGATAGCGGTCTTCGACAATCGCTTCCCGGCCTTCGAGGCGCCGCGGGGCGCCGCCGAGGTCGTCGTCTACACCGACCGCCACGACGGCTCCTTCGCGACGCTCTCGGCCGAGCGCGCGGAGGCGCTGATGTGGGTCTGGCGCCACCGCTACCTCGAGCTCGGCGCACGGCCGGACGTCGACTACGTGATGATCTTCGAGAACCGCGGTGTCGAGGTCGGTGTCACGCTGCACCACCCGCATGGCCAGATCTACGGCTACCCGTTCCTGCCGCCCGTCGCCGAGCGCGAGCTGGCCGCCGACGAGCGGCTCGCGGGCTGCGCGCCATGCGAGCTGCTGCGCCGCGAGCTGGCCGACGGGCGGCGCGTGATCCACGCGAATGACAGCGTCGTCGCATACGTTCCGCAGGCGGGCCGTTGGGCCTACGAAGCCCAAGTCGTGCTGCGCGAGCACCGCGCCAGCCTGCTCGACTGCGAGCCGCTCGAGCTGCGGGAGCTGTCAGGTGCCCTGCAGGCGCTCGTGCGCGGCTACGACGCGCTCTTCGAGCGCCCCTTTCCTTACGTGATGGTCGTCCATCAGGCGCCGACCACCGGCGGGCCCGACCCGGACACGAGCCGCGGGCACCTGCACGTCGAGTTCTACCCCCCACTGCGCACCGCCGACAAGCTCAAGTATCTGGCCGGTTCCGAGCAGGGCGCCGGCACGTTCATCTCGGACACGCTCCCCGAGGAGTCGGCCGCCGCGCTGCGCGAGGCGATCGCCCGTGCCGCCTGAGCGCGCCGCCGCGTTCGCTCCCGGGCGCGTCAACCTGATCGGCGAGCACACCGACTACAACGGCGGCCTCGCGTTGCCGTTCGCGATCTCGCAGGGAGTCACCGTGCGCGCCGAGGCGAGCGGCGAGCAGTGCATACGCGCGCTGGCCGTCGATATCGATGAGGAGGATACGTTCGCGTTGCACGACCGCGAGCCCGTTGACGGCTGGCGCGCGTTCGTCCACGGCACCGTCGCCGAGCTCACCGCGGCGGGCTTCCCCCCGCCGGGCGCGCGACTGCAGATCGCAGGCGACGTTCCCCCGGGCGCCGGGCTGTCCTCCTCGGCGGCGCTCGAGGTCGCCCTGTGCCTGGCGCTGCTCGCGCTCACCGGCGGCGGCGACCGCGAACTGCGCGACGCGGCGGGGGAGCTGCCGGGACCGGCTGGGGGGTTGGCGCGAGTGGAGATCGCGCGCCTGTGCGCGCGCGTGGAGAACGACTGGGTGGGCGCGCAGACGGGGCTGCTCGACCAGCTGGCCTCGCTGTTCGGGGAGGTCGACACCGCGCTGTGCATCGACTTCGCGACGCTCGGCATCCACCCGGTGCCGCTGCGGCTCGAGGGCTGGCGGCTCGTCGTGCTCGACTCCGGCGAGCGGCACTCGCATGCCGGCGGCGGCTACAACGAGCGCCGCGCCGAGTGCGCGCGGGCTTGCGAACTGCTCGGCGTGCGCTCGCTGAGCGAAGCGAGCCCACCTGCGGCGCGGCGACTGCCGGAGCCGCTGCGCCGGCGCGCGCTGCACGTGCTCGCCGAGAACGACCGCGTGAGGGAGGCCGTGCGGGCGCTGCGAGACGGCGACCTGCCCGCCCTGGGTGCGCTGCTGAGCGCCTCGCACGCGAGCCTGCGCGACTGCTTCGAGGTCACGACGCCGGCAGTCGAGGCGACCGTCGAGCGGTTGCTGCGAGCTGGCGCGAGCGGCGCGCGGATCGTCGGCGGCGGCTACAACGAGCGCCGCGCCGAGTGCGCGCGGGCTTGCGAACTGCTCGGCGTGCGCTCGCTGAGCGAAGCGAGCCCACCTGCGGCGCGGCGACTGCCGGAGCCGCTGCGCCGGCGCGCG
>DATHGU010000005.1:0-7488 GCA_035317495.1 Solirubrobacteraceae bacterium | reverse complement strand
CGAATAGCGCCGCGTTCTCGCGCAGCGAGCTCTCATACAGCGCGATGCACTCACCCCTCGCACCGTGCTTCCCAACCACGAACGGGTTGCCCCACTTCGAGGGGCGCCCTATGTAAACGTGGTGGCGCTCGCGCTTGCAGTGAACCACGCGCGGCCTGCCGAGCTGCACATGCGCTGGGACGAGTAGACCGCTGGGTCGCCGTGTGGACTTGTCCATCGCTGTCTCCTTGAGGTCGGGGTTGAGCACGCCTCGGCCTGAGCGGGCCGGCGAGGCGGGTCAAGCCCTGTCCCGGAGGGATCGCCCCAGGCGACGCGAAGCGCAGGGCTTTACGCGCCGCGAGAGCCGGTCTGCTGGCCTACGGGGGTGGGCTCGAACCCGACCCGGCGACAGCGACTACCTGGCCCGGCCTCCCAGCGGGCGGCGTCCGCCACGCGACGGTGAACTCAAGCTCCGCCAGCATCGAATGTGACAGTCGCAACCGGGCTCAGTGTGGCTCGACGCGCTCCATGTCCGCGAAGGCGTCATCGGGCACGTCGATCGCGGCGTCGTAGCCGAGTTGCTGGAGCGTCAAGAGCACGAACTGGACGTGCTCGTAGGCACAGTCCCGTGCTTTCAGCATCGGATCGAGGCGCGCGTGCGCGTGCTCGTCCTGGACGACCGTGGCGTCGTGGTCGACGGGTCCGATCGTGAGGTGCGTGACGTAGGTCGGCACGCCCTGGTGGCCGACGAAGGTGGAATGAACCTCGGCGGCGAGCCCCTGGTCGGGGAGGACCGTAGAGATCGTCAGAACGTACGGTCCTGCCCAAACGCAGGTCGTCTCGCTGGCGACCTTGCGACCGTCGAGGGTGAACGCGAGGGGGATGATGCGACGGTCGCTCATCGTGAGCGAACCGTAGCGCGACGATCGACCCTGCACCAGCGCTGGGGTCGGGCCGTCATGCCGTGGCTACACTTCGGCGACGCGCGGGCGGGAGTAGCTCAGTTGGTCAGAGCAGGGGACTCATAATCCCTGGGTCACAGGTTCGAGTCCTGTCTCCCGCACTACTCGATCGCCACATGCAGCTGCACTATCCGTCCGTTGGGTAGGCGAGCAGCATCCGCTCGCCGCCGGCGGCGCGGTAGAGCGCGATCCAGTCGCTCGCCATACCGTGCTGGAGCCGAGACAGCGGTATCCGGTGGGCGCAGGCCATCCGAGCTGCCCAGGTCTCAAGGCGGTCCTTGTGCTCGGCACTGATGGGGCCGGCGCGCGGCTCGGGCCAGAGGTTGCGCGGGTCACGCGGTGCCCCGCCAATCGAGAGCGGCACGAGATGGTCCTCCTCGTAGTCGCTCGGAGATCCCGGCAAGCGGTAGGCGCGCATCTGCGCAAGCTTCAACGGCTCGGTGAAGCTCTCAGGGGGTCGCACGGCGCGGCTGTAGCCGAAGGCGCAGATCGCGGCCAGCGTCACGCCGGGCCGGATCGCTCCCGGCGTGCAGCGGGGATCGGGCAGGCCGTCGTGCTGGGCACAGCCGGGTGCCGGCGGGATCGCGCTCCCGCCGGAAGTGCCACAGCCTGCGAGCAGCGTCGCGGACAGCAAACAGACGCTCGCGCGCAGGGCGAGCCGCCATCGGCGGGCGCCGCGCGGCGCACTCGTGGCGCTCATTGTGAGACCTGCCCGGATTGTGCGGTGAGGCCGAACGTGCGCGCGAGACGGCGACGCAGCTCGAGGAAGTCGCGCTTGCGCGTCCCGATGCTCCAGAGCAGCCCTGCGAAGTCGAAGATCGTACCTCCACTTCGGCACCGGGCGCCGAAGCAATAGAACGTGCCATCGGGGTAGAGCTGGAGACTCGCGTCGGTCTCTTGGTGGAACGGGCAAAGCACCTTGCCGGCGTGGTTGGGCTCGCGGCCTGTCAGGACGCGCACGTAGTCGGCCGCAGGGATGGCGAGCAATGCGCGGTCGAGCGCGGTGCGCCCAACGCGGTGGCTCGGCGACCACGCTCGCTCGGCGTGAGGGGGCCGCGGATCAACGGGAAGCGTGGCGAGCACGTCGGCCAGCGGGTAGCGCGCGTTCGGGTTGTGCTCTAGCAGTCTGACCGGCGCTGGGGGCGAGTGCTTATGGTTGAGGCTGCTCGGCGGCCTTAGCACTCGCACGATGTCGGCACAGCCCGGCTCGCCGTGGAGCCCGAGCGCGAGACGGCGATTGGTCGCCTCGATCTGCGCGGCGCTTGCGTGCTCGGAGAGCCGCCAGTAGATGTGCAGGTGCCCAGGTGAGCCGGACGCGACGACCATCGAGGGTGAGCAGTCGAAGCGTGCCAGCCGCCCTCGGGTGGCCGGATCGTCGGACTCGATGTAGAGCAGATTGGAGCCTGTGATCGCCGTCTTGTCGCCGCGGGCGCTGTCGCGCAGCGCCGCGCCGACGAACACTTCGGCCGTGGCCGACAGGGCGGTGATCCTGCCTGCGATTTGGTGGATGCGAAGGACCGAGACGAAGCGCTGGCGCATCATTCCGGCGGGCGGGCTGTAGCGAAGGTCAAAGAACTGAGTAGGCCGCGAGCCGTCGGCCAGAATGTGCAGGTAGGTCAGCAGTTCGCCAGGGTCGCGCTCAGGCTGAACGGTCAATCGCGCGCCTCCGGGGTGAATGCGGCGATGTACTCGAACTCGCCGTTTACGAGGGGCACTTGCTCGGGGTAGCTTGCGGCCCAGGCGGCGCACTGCTCCAGGGTCAGTTTGCCGCGGCGCATCGCGGCGACTCGCTGCGCCGGGGTCATCTGCCAGAGCGCTCGCAAGCGCGTTTCGCGCGCCTGCAGCGTGTCGAGCGGCTGGTCAAAGCGGTCGGTCTGGTTCATCGTCGCGTCCTTTCTCTGAGAGCCCCCTGCGGCCCGCGCCCAACCGGGCGCGGGCCGCGTGAGCCCTAGACCGTGGCGTCCTCGCCCGAGCCGGCGCCGGCACCGACGAGCTCCGGCTGGTCGGCGTCGTCGCCCGCGCCGTTCCCGCTGTTCAGGAACTGAACGGAGTCGGCGATGATGTCCACGGCCTGCCGCTTGCCGCCCTCCTGGGTCTCCCACTCGCGCCACTCCAGACGCCCGTCAAGTGCGATGGGACGGCCCTTGGAGAGATAGCGGGCGGCGTTCTCGCCCTGGGCGCCCCAGACGGTGACGTTGAAGTAGTTGGGCTTGTCCGCCCACTCGCCTTCTTCCTTGCGGCGCGTGTTGCACGCGATCCGCAGGTTGCACACCGAGGTCCCGCTCGGCGTTGAGCGCAGCTCGGGGTCGGCGGTCAGGTTCCCGGTCATAACGACTCGATTGATGTTGTTCATCGCTTGTTCCTCCATTGGTGGTTGTTGGTGCTAGTGACGCAGCCCAAAAAAGACGCCGACCGGCGCGCGGAGCCGAAGCCCGTAAGGGCGAAGGGAAGCCCCCGTGAGGGGGCCGAAGCGCTAGTCCGGCGGTGTCCAAAATGGGGCAAGACACGACGCGCCGACAACCTGCGGGGACTCCGTGAACACCGAGTCGGTTCATCTGCTCCGAACTGAGCGTGATCCGTCCTCGACCGCTGGCTGAGTGGCATTGTCGGTCTCTCCTTGCGTATCTCGACCGCTTGGATTTGGCGGCCGTGGGGGTTACTGACCGCAACTGCTCGCCGGCGGCCAACGAGTTGCAGGCCGCGCGACTTCCGCCGAGAAGGCTGAGCCGAGGGGGCGTGGCTGTGGAGCGCTTGCGCCAGCGATCAGAAGTCGTTGGCCGGTACAGGCCGGTGGAGGTCAGTAGCAGCGATGACCAATACCGGAGCAGCGAGCGCAGCACAGCTCTCCGAGCCGTCTGCGCGTGACGTTGGAGGCGGCCGCGCATGAGGATTCACACCGTCGGTCGGCGTCCTGCAACGAGAATGCTCGCTTGCATCGTCGGCTTGCTCGCGCTGGCCGGGCTCGTCAGCGGCGTGCTGCCGTGGTGTTGGACTCAGACGGCGTGCGTCGCATCGCTGCGGGCACCGATGCGGCTGTCGATCGGCGATGCCGCAAGTGCGATGTGGCGCCTTGTTATCCGTGGCGACTGGAGCACGCCGTCAAGTGCATTTCCGACGCCATCGGAGCGAGCAGCGGCGCCCGGAGCCGCCGGGTATGCGCTCGTCAGCGTCTTCGCGCTCGGGTTGCTCGGCTTGGCGACGTGGACCGTCTATCGCCGTGTGCGAGGCTGGCGGGCGGGGTCGCCGCTGGGCAAGGATCAGCGCACGGTGGCGAGGCGGGCAGTTGACCGCGGCTGGGTGCGCCAACGCACCTGGGCGGTGCCCGCAGACCTGCGGCGATTGTGGGTGCCGGGGCCATCGGCAGGGCGCCCGTATCTCGGCGTGATTGGGCGAGCACCAGCACGGGCGCTCGCCGCAGAGCTGGAGGTACAACCGATGGTCGTCGCGCCCCCGCGTGCTGGAAAGTCGAGCGGCTACGTCGTGCCCTGGCTTTTGGATCACCGCGGGCCGGCGCTTGTCCTCTCGACCAAGCGCGACATCTACGACGCAACGGCTCCGTACCGGCGTGGCCTCGGCCGCGTATGGGTCTACGACCCCTTCGGTGATCGTGCGAGCGCCGGTTTCACTCCGTTGATCCCGGCGCGGACCTGGCCTGGCGCGATCCGCGCCGGCGAAGCGCTGGCCTCCGCCGCCCACCCCGACAGCAGCAACGCAGCAAACGAGTTTTGGGACAAGGAGGCAGCGAGCATGTTGGCGCCGCTGCTTCATGCCGCGGCGATCGCCGGCCAGAGCATGAGCGAGCTTGTCCGGTGGCTGGACGCGCGTGACTTCACCGACGCCATCGCGTGCTTGAAGGCCGCGGGCGCGTCTGCCGCGGCGGACCAGCTTGAGGGGGTCAGCCGCCGCGACGAGCGCAACCGCGAGACGACGGTGATGAGTGCGTTGAACCTTCTGCGCGCGTACCGCTACCCCCAGGTCGCGGAGTGTGCCGTCGGCGATCTCACGCCCGAGCGCTTCCTCGATGGAAGGGCCAACACGATCTACGTCGTAGCCGCGGGGCACGATCAGGACGCGCTTCGCCCGGTGATCCTCGCGCTGGTGGCCGCGATGTATGAGGCGGCCATTGTCAAGGCGAGGGTCAGCGGCGCCCTGGACCCCAGGCTGTTCATCCTCATGGACGAGGCGGCGAACATTGCGCCCGTGCGCAATCTCGCGCCGTGGCTCAGCCAATGCGGCGACCACGGCATCGTGATCGCAACGATTTGGCAGTCGATCGCGCAAATCGACCAGCGCTACGGTCGCGCCGCACGGGACGCCATCTGCGCGGCGTCGACGGCCCAGGTGTTCATCCCGCCGTTGGCCGAGCCGACGAGCGCCGGCTACCTCACGGAACTACTCGGCGATGAGCCAGTCGCCAACGCCTCTACCTCGACGGGGCTCGCGCGGCACACGCTCAGCATCGGCCATCAAAAGGCAGGGCCGTCACCGTGGCTGAGGCAGATCGGCCGCGGGCGCGCGGTGCTCGTCTACCGAGACCTGCCGCCTGCTGCCGTCCGCGCGCCCGGCTGGTTCGAGGACCGGCGGTTCGCCCGCTACGCGCAGCTTCTTGCGGCGCGTAGCTAACTGACTGGCACTCGATTGTCCGCCAGTCGATTGTCCGCCCCACTCAATCGGCTGGCAGTCGCTCGGCACCGTGATTCCGGCCGCGGCGGGCGCGAATGAGAAATTCGTTGGCCGGTCTGAGGCGCTGGCGGTCAGTAACGCCGATGACCGACAGAACCGCAGTACCCGAGCGCGTAAGCGAACGCGCGAAGACCGCCCGCCGGGGAGCTGGCTCTGGCAGCCAGGTGGTCGGCGATTACGTCGGCCAGCCGGCGGGGGAGGCGGCACAAGCTGTACGTCGCGCCGGCCTGCGCCCCGGTCTTGATCGCTCATTCGGCTGTCCGGCGCAGCTGGTCGGTCTCGTCGTCGCGCAGGACCCGGCGGGCGGAAACGAGCTGGCGCGTAACGGCATGGTGACGCTGTACGTCGCGGCTCCCGGCGGGGAGCAGACGAACAGCGACGGCGACGGCGCTCCCGTTCGCAGTGGGGAGCCGGGCGACGGGCTCACCGTGGAAGCACCGATCGAGGAGGAGCCGAGCACGCGGCCGGCAACGCCGGTGCGGGCCCGGCGACGCAAGCCAGGCCACGCCCGACACTCCAGCGCGCCAAAGGAGACGCAACCCTCACCGGCGGCCATCGAGTCGCCGCTAGAGGACGCCCCCGCGCGGGCGATCGTCGAGCCGCAGGCGGTGTGGCCAACCGTGGCCGACCCGCCGGAGGGCGCGCTCGAGAACGAAACCGCTGACGAGCAGAGCGGGCACGGGTTCCCGCACGAGGACTTCGTGGTGCATGTAGAGGACGTGCTCGCCGGGCGCAGCAGCCTGCCGGGCTGGCGTCGTACTTATCCCCGGCGCCGACTCGGCGAGCAAGGACGGCTCCGCGCATGGCTCGGCGAGCACCGCCTGATCGCGTGCGTCGTCGGTTTTGCGCTCGTCCTCTGGATAGTCGTAGGCGTTGCCTCGACGCTCGACGGACATCACGGGCGCACTTCGCAGGCCATCACCGGCGCGTCCGGACGCTTCGCCGGCGCGGATCATCCGAGCGCGGCGTCAAAGCCGACGACGCCGAAGAAGCTGAGTGCCCACAAGACGGTAGCTCGACCGCCACGGCCGCGCCCCAGGCCGCGCGAGCGACAGGGCGCGCCACGACGACGAGCTGCGGCCGCGCGCCGGCGTGTGCGCTCGGCGTCGCCCGCAGTGAGCGAATCGGTCGCGCCAGCTCCCGATAAAGCGCCAGCTCCGCAGGCCGCTGGGCCGAGCGCGTCTGCCCCGGTCGCGCCGGAACAGGGCGGAGGGGGCCTGTTCTCGCCGTGAGCTTGCAACACACCACAAAGGAGGTGAGGCCAGTGATGGCGCTCACATTCAGACAGGTGCTTGCCTGTCGAGATCGAAGGCGGGCAGCGGTGCTGCTGGCCTTGGGGACGCTGGCGGGAACCGTGATCGCGGTCGCGGTCTTCGCGGTATTCCCCGATTCACACGCGCACGCGCTGAACGCGGCGGGAGCGTTTAAAGGCACGGCGATAAACGGGGTCCAGAACTTCGTTGAAAAGCTGAAGGGCAGCCTGGTTTGGCTCGGCGGCACGGCGATGAGCCTCGTGATCGCGGTCGTCGGGATCATGTTCATGGCCGGGCATTCCCGCGCGCATGACGTGGCGATCAAGACGCTGGTGGGCCTGGCGATCCTCGCGTCGATCAGCGGGATCGTCGCGTAAGGGGCGTGCGTGGTGCCCCTTCGCCGACGCGCACGATGGCTGCCGGCGGCCGTCACGGGCTCGCTCTGTCTGATGCTCGTGTGCGCCCCGGCGGCGTCGGCCGCCGCCGGCGTTGGGCAGATCGCGCCGCTGGGGTTCCTCGGCCTGCCGAGCCTACACAGCATCATCGAAGCGATAGCCAAGGGTTTCTTCTCGGCGCTCGCCGGCGCGCTCGTTCCTGATTATCTAAAGCAC
>DATHGU010000004.1:0-19769 GCA_035317495.1 Solirubrobacteraceae bacterium | reverse complement strand
CGGTCAGCGAGCCGACCGGAAGCCTGATCGTCGACATCGGAGGAGGGACGACCGAGGTCGCCGTCATCTCCCTGGGTGACATCGTCGTCTCCCAGTCGATCCGCGTGGGCGGCGACGAGATGGACGAGGCGATCATCAACTACGCCAAGCGCGAGTACAAGCTGCTGATCGGGCAGCAAACCGCCGAGGAGCTGAAGCCCGAGATCGGCTCGGCGTGTCCGATGGCCGAGGAGTTGCAGGCGGAGATCCGCGGACGCGACATGGTTGCCGGGCTGCCGAAGACCGTCGTGCTGACGAGCGAGGAGATCCGCCAGGCGCTCGAAGAGCCGCTCAACCAGATCATCGACGCGGTCAAGGAGACGCTCGACCGCACGCCGCCGGAGCTCGCCTCGGACATCATGGACCGCGGCATCATGCTGGCCGGCGGCGGCTCGCTGCTGCAGGGCCTCGACGAGCGCCTGCGCGAAGAGACGCAGATGCCCGCGCATCTGGCCGAGTCGCCGCTGACGTGCGTGGCAGTCGGCTCGGGCCGCTCGCTCGAGGAGTTCGAGGCAATCCACCGCTCCAACCGCAATTCGCGCAACCGGCGGCGCCGCTGAGCTGTGACGTACGCGGGCACCCAGGGGTACTCTTTCCCGTGAACGCTTCGGAAGGTCGCTATTCGTGTATGACAAGACGGTCCGGCGTCGACGTGCGGTGCTCGCGCTGCTCGTCGTGCTCTCCCTGATACTGCTGACCGCCTACTTCGGCGAGGCTCACAGCGGCGGCCTGCATTCCGTGCAGCGGGGCTTCCTGACGGTCGTCTCGCCGATCCAGAACGGCGCGAACAAGGCGCTCAAGCCGGTGCGCGACCTGGTCGGCTGGTTCGGCGACACGCTGCACGCCAAAGGCCAGCGCAACGAACTGCGTGCGCAGGTCGACAAACTACGCCGCGAAGTGATCTCCAACCAGGCGGAAAAACACTCCTACAAGGAACTGCTCACGCTCTACCACCTGGACAACCAGCTGAGCGTGAACGACTACCACCCGGTCACGGCGACGGTCGTCGCCAAGTCGCCGAACGTCTGGTACTCGACCGTCACGATCGACCAGGGCGAATCCTCCGGCGTGCACGTCAACGATCCGGTGATCAACGGCGAAGGCCTGGTGGGCAAGGTCGCGCAAGCCGCTTCCGACGGCGCGCAGGTGACGTTGATCACCGACAGCTCCGTGGGCGTCTCCGCGAGGATCGGCTCCTCGCGCGCGACCGGCATCGTGCAGCCCAAGGTGGGCGCCCCGAACGACCTGCTGCTGCAGTACCTGCCCGCCAACACGCGGGCCAATCGCGGCGAATACGTCGTCACGTCGGGCACCGTCTCGAGCCCCGACGACTCGCTCTACCCGCCCGGCATCCCGATCGGGCAGGTCACTCAGGTCAACGAAGAAAGCGCCTACCGATCGGTCAACGTGCATCCCCTGGCGAACCTGCACAACCTCGACGTCGTGCAGGTGCTGACCGCCGCCAAAGGCACGTTGCCGGCTAACATCAGCCGCCTGGCCGCCAGCCTGCCCCCGGGCGGGCACGCGGTGGGCTCCTCCGGCGAACAGCTGGCCGCCACGGGCGGTGGCGGATGAACACGGGCGCCTCAGCAGCCCTGCTCGGGCGGATCGCGGCGCTGGCGATCGCGATCGTCTTCTTTCAGATCGGCGTCGTATCGGAGGTGCCCCTGTTCGGCGTCAGCGCCGATCTGTCGCCGCTCCTGGTGGCCTTCGTCGGGCTTCTGTGCGGCTCGACGGTCGGCGCCGTGACCGGCTTCGCGGTCGGACTGCTCGTCGACCTGGCGCTCCTGCAGACTCTCGGCGTGACCTCCTTGACCCTGACGGTCGTCGGCTACTGGTCCGGGCGCCTGCGCGAGGCGCGCGACCCGCAGGCGGCGCTCACGCCGCTCCTCGTCGGCGCCGCCGCTTCAGCCGCCGCCATGGTCTCCTACTCGCTCGTCCAGTTCCTGCTCGGCGTCGATGCGCCCGTCAGCCTGGAGCTGCTGCGCCAGATAGTGCTCGGGGTGGTTGTCAACACGATCGTCGCGCTGCCCGCCTGGGCGGTCGTGCGTCGCAGCCTCGTCGGCAGCCTGCCCGACGATCCGCGCCGACGGCGCCGGCGCGCCTACACGACCGGCGGTCTCAGCCCCTTGTCGCGCTCATGAGCGCACGGGCACGCATGCCGGCGCTGGATCTGCGTCCTCGGTCGCTCGCGTGCCTGGCACGCCACGCTCCCTGCGTCCTTGACCAGCTTGGCCTGCCTGCCCGTGTGGGCGAGGTCACGAATTGAGCGCGATCGAGCCGGTCGAGCGACGGGATCCGCGGATCCCCGTCTCGCCGCAGCTGGCGCTGCGCGTGGCGATCCTCGGCGGGCTGGCGATGGCGATGTTCGCGATCATCTTCTTCCGCCTGTGGTTCCTGCAGGTGCTGTCCGGCGAACAGTACGTACAGCAGGCGAACGCCAATCGCGCACGCGACCTGCCGGTCGCCGCGCCGCGCGGCGAAATCCTCGACCGCGAAGGCCAACCGCTGGTCGCCAGCCGCACGACGAACGCCGTGCAGATCGTGCCCTCGGCCCTGCCGCCGGCGGGTCGCAAGCGCCTGCTCCTGTACCGCCGGCTGGGCGCGCTGCTGGGAATGTCCGGCCCGCACATCCAAGGGCTGGTGATCAAGGGGCGCACGGCGCTGCCGTACGCGCCGGTGACGATCAAGACCGACGCCGGCCAGGGCGCGCTGACCGTGCTTGCCGAGCGCCAGAACGAATTCCCGGGCGTCGCGCAGCAGCCGGTCTCGATCCGCGCGTATCCCTATGGCGAGATGGCCGCGCAGGTGCTCGGCTACGTGGGGCAGGTCTCCGAAACGGAGCTCAAGATGCGCGCGTTCGACGGCGTCAAACAGGGCACGGTCGTCGGGCAGGAAGGGCTCGAGTACTACTACGACCGTTACCTGCGCGGGAGTCAGGGGATCCAGCGCGTGGAGGTCAACGCCGCCGGCTACCCGGTCCCCAGCACTCTCGCGCCGACGCAGCCGAAGGCCGGCTACAGCCTCAAGGTGACGCTCGACCTGCCGCTCCAGCGTGAGGGCGAAAAAGCGTTGCTGCAGGGGATCGAACAGGCGCGCGCCGGCGGCAAACCGGCGGACGCGGGCGCTTTCGTGGCGCTCGACCCGCGCAACGGGCAGTTGCTGGCGATCGGCTCCTCGCCGACCTTCGATCCGAACAAGTTCGCCAAACCGCTCACGAAGAGAGAATATGCGTCGCTGGAGGGCAAGTCCGGCGCGAGCTCCTCGGGCGAAGCGTCGCCCGCTCCGCTGACCGACCGCGCGGTCAATGGCACCTACCCAACCGGCTCGACGTTCAAGCCGATCACCGCGATGGGCACGCTCGAAGCGGGCGTGATCGACCCCACCCAGGGGCTCGGCGCGGGCCAGTGCATCCACGTCTCGACCCAGCAGTTCTGCAACGCGGGCAAGGCCGACTACGGACCGGTCGGGCTGGTCGAAGCGCTGAAGGTGTCCTCCGACACGTACTTCTTCGAAGCCGGCGAGCTGGCCAACAGCCACGGCAACGTGATCCAGCGAGAGGCTCACAAGCTGGGCGTCGGCCAGCAGACCGGCATCGACCTGCCGAGCGAGATAACCGGCCTGGTTCCCGACAGGGCGTGGCGCGCGAAGGTCGCCGCGGAGGAGTTCAAATGCGAGCGGCGCAGGCACGTCTCGAGCTGCGGAATCTCCGATGGACGACCATGGAGCGTGGGCGACAACATGCACCTGGCCGTCGTACAGGGCGACCTGCTGACCTCGCCGCTGCAGATGGCCGTCGCCTACTCGACGCTCGCCAACGCGTTCACGAACGGCGGCGACGGATGGGTGGTGCGCCCGCACCTGGGGATGGAGGTCGACGGCCCGCAGGGCAGGCTGGTGCAGTCGCTGAGCTTCCCGGCCACGCGCCACGTGCATCTCAACGACACCGACGTCAAACTCGTGATGGAAGGAATCCACGAGGCTGCGAGCCAGCCGGGGGGGACCTCCGCGGCGGTGTGGTCCGGCTGGGATCAGGCGCAACATCCCGTGTACGGCAAGACGGGGACCGCCCAGCATGCAAGCAAGGAAGACCAATCCTGGTACATGTGCTACGTGGGCGACCCCAGTCGGCCGATCGTGATCGCCGTGACGGTCGAGCAGGGCGGCTTCGGCGCGGAAACGGCCGCACCGGTCGCCCGCCTGTTGGCCTCGCAATGGTTCGGCAAGCCGAAGCAATTCGTCGCCGGAACGTCGAGAACGTTTTGACTCCGCTCAGCCCGATCACGCCGCCCGAGCAGCCGCCCGCCGCTCCGCCGCGCTCGCTGCGCCTGCCGCTGGACCCTCTGCTGACGCTCGCCGTGGCCGGGCTGGCGGTCTGCTCGATGGTCACGCTCGGCGCGGCGACGAACAACCTCGTGCCGGGCCGGCCGGACTACTACATCAACCGCCAGGCGACCTACCTGATCGTCGGCGGCCTGCTGATGGTCATCCTCTCGCGCGTCGACTACGCGCGGCTGCGGCGGCTGAAAAACGGCATCTACGGAGCGCTGATCCTCAGCATCCTGGCGGTTCTCGCGCTGGGCCACACCGCGCGCGGCTCGCAGCGCGCGATCAACCTGCCGTTCTTCTCCTTTCAGGCCTCCGAGCTCGGCAAGGTGCTGCTGATCCTCGTGCTGTCGTCGTTCGTGGTCGACCGCGCGCGGCGCCTGCGCGACCGCGACACGACCTCGCTCGTGATGCTCGCGGCGCTCGTGCCGGCGATCTTCGTGATCGCCCAACCGGACCTCGGCTCGGGCATGGTCTACGTCGTGATCGCGTTCACCCTGCTGTTCGTCGCCGGCGCCTCGTGGAAGCACCTGACGGGGCTCGTCGCCCTCGGCTTGGTGTCGCTGACGTTCGTGCTGGTCGCGGCGCCTGCGGCCGGCGTGCACGTGCTGAAGCCCTATCAGGTACAGCGCCTGACGGCCTTCCTGCACCCGACGACCAACTCCCAGAAGGAAGGCTACCAACAGGAGGAGTCGAAGATCGCGATCGGCTCGGGGCAGAAGACGGGTCGCGGCGTGAACGCCTCGCAGACGCGCCTGAACTCCGTGCCCGAGGACCACACGGACTTCGTGTTCGCGGCCGTCGGCGAGCAGTATGGATTCGTCGGCGCGGCGCTCGTGCTGCTGCTCTACGGGCTGTTGATCTGGCGCGCCTTGCGGATCCTCGTGATGTCAAAGGACCTGTTCGGCTCGCTCGTCGCAGCCGGACTAGCGGCTATGCTGATGTTTCAGGTCTTTGTCAACGTGGGAATGACGATTGGGATCATGCCCATTACCGGCGTCACGCTGCCGCTCATGAGCTATGGCGGCTCGTCGGTTATCACCACCCTGTTGGCGGTGGGCCTGCTGCAATCGATTTACATCCAGGCGCGTGCCTCGCAAGCCATGAAGGGCCGCGTCCTGCGTTTCTAGACACCAATGTTCGCCGAGCACCCGCCGCCACATCGCAAGCCCGCGTCAGTGGGCCTTCGCGGTGCGGCCGCGGCGCCGCCGGCCACTGGCCTGTCTGCGAACCCACGCGGCCGATCACAGATCGGCCAGCCCCTTACCCGGCCCCTCTGGCCGGGTGCGCGCCGGCGCCCCGATCACGGGTGCGCTGCGGCTTCGGGTTCGGCCCGATCCAATACCGAAAGACTGGTTCACATTGAAAAAGCAAGTGCTTGTCAGCGTCGATCGCGCCGAGACGCGCGTGGCGCTCCTGGAGGCGAGCGGGACGCCCGCCGCCTCGCGTTCCTCGGCGGCGGCCCGCAAGTCGGCCACCGCCCGCAAAAAAGGCGGTGGAGGCCCTGAGGCCGGCTATCGCATCGCCGAGCTCTACATAGAGCGGCGCGGCGGCCGCTCGATTGTCGGCAACATCTACAAGGGCAAGGTCGACAACGTGCTGCCGGGGCTGGAGGCCGCGTTCGTCGACATAGGCCTCGAGAAGAACGGCTTCCTGCACGTCGACGAGATCGTGCTGCCCGGCGTGGAGGCGCCGAAGCGCGGGCGGGGGAGCGGCAGCGGCCGCAAGATCGCCGGCCTGCTCAAACCGGGCCAGGAGATCGTCGTACAGGTCGTCAAGGACCCGCTGAAGACGAAGGGCGCGCGGCTCTCGATGGAGCTGACGATCGCCGGGCGCTACATGGTCTACGCGCCGACCGGCGAGGGGGTTGGCGTCTCGCGGCGCCTGGAGGACAAGGAGCGCGAACGCCTGCGCCGGCAGACCGCCAACCTGAAGATCGATGGTGGCGGGGTCATCATCCGCACCGCCGCTCACGGCGCCAAGCGTGCGGACTTCGAGCGTGAGCTGAAGTACCTGCACAAGCTGCACGAGGTGCTCGTCAAACGGGTGCAGGACACGACGGCGCCGGACCTCGTCTTCCAGGAGGCTGACCTATCCGTGCGCGTAGTGCGCGACATCTTCTCGGCGCACTTCGAGCGGGCGATCGTCGACGACGAGCAGCAGTTCCACCGGCTGGTGTCGTTCTTCACGCGCACGGCGCCGGAGCTGGTCGAGCGGGTCGAGCTGTGGGAGCAGGATGAGCCGCTGTTCGAGGCATATGGCGTGGACAAGGCGATCGACGGCCTGCTCTCGCGGCGCGTCGACCTGCCGAGCGGCGGGTACCTGATCATCGACTACGCCGAGGCGCTGACGGTGATCGACGTCAACTCGGGCTCGTTCATCGGCCGCGGCAAGGGCGCGGGGCTGGAGGACACGATCACCAAGACGAACCTCGAGGCGGCCGAGGAGGTCGTCAACCAGCTGCGCCTGCGCGACATCGGCGGGATCATCGTGATCGATTTCATCGACATGGCGCGCGCGCGCAACCGCGATGCGGTCATGAAGACGCTGCGCAAGACGCTCGACGAGGACCGCACGAAGACCTTCACCGCCGAGATCTCCAAGCTCGGGCTGGTCGAGATGACGCGCCAGAACGTGACCGAGGGCGTGCGCGAGATAATGAGCCGGCCGTGTCCGACGTGCGACGGCGAGGGGGTCATCCGCTCCGAGGAGACGATCGCGATCGAGTTCGAGCGCCGGCTGCGCGACGTGGCCGTCGAGCACCCCGACGTGGAGGCGTTCCTGGTGCAGATCAACCCGCGTGTGACCGCCGAGTTCACGGGCCATGGCTCGCGCGTGCTGCATGCGCTCGAGGCACAGACGGGCAAGTCGTTTCTGTTCGAGGGCTCCGAAGGCCTGGCGCTCGATCACTTCGCGATCACCTTCCAAGGGACCCGCGAGGAGGTCGAGGAGCGCGCGCTGCCGTTCCGCCAGGGCGACGAGGTGCTGGTGGAGATCGTCGAGCCGCACATGTACGACGTCGACGACGCGGTCGCGAAAATCGACGGCTACATCATCTCGATCGCCGGCGCGGCGCCCCACGTGGGGACGAAGCGCATGGTGCGCATCGATCAGGTCGGGCGCACGGCGGCCAGCGCTCTGCTGCTCGACGAGTCCGGCGAGGTCGTGCCGGCGCCCGAGCGCTCCAGCGCGGATCGCGACGGCGCGCGCGCCGCGCGTCGCCCCCCGGCATCCTCGCGCGAGGGCGGCCGGGCGGCCGGACGAAGCAAGTCGCGCGCCCGTGGACGCCGCGCGCCGGCCGACAGCGAGGACGCCGCCGCCCGCCGCGAAGCGGGGCTGCACGAGTCGCCCACCGCGATCGACTCCGAGCCCGAGGACATCCCCGCGCCGAGAGACGCCGAGGCCGAGGATTCGCGGCAGGGCGAGGGCGGAGACGATGGCCTACAATCGAAGCCTCGGCGTCGTGGCCGCAGGGGCGGACGGCGCCGTTCGGCTGCCAAGGCGCCCGCGACCGGAGAGTAGGCGCCGGCTCGCCGGCGTCCCTCGGCGCCGGCGACGCTGGACGAACAGAAATCGAGACCGACACAGACATGTATGCGATCGTGAAGACCGGCGGAAAGCAGTACCGCGTTGAGCGCGGCCAGCGGCTGCTCATCGAGCGCCTGGCCGTCGAGGAGGGCGCGAACGTGACCCTCGAGCCGATCCTCTACCGCTCCGACGAGGCCGTCTTCGACAAGGCCGGCCTGCAGAGTGTGAACGTCACGGCGAAGGTGCTCGCGCACGTCCGCGGCGAGAAGCTGCGCGTCTTCAAGTTCAAGCCCAAGCGCGGCTACAAGCGCCGCACCGGCCATCGCCAGGACCTCACGCAGATCGAGGTCACGGAGATCACGAAGGGCAAAGCCAAAGTGGCGGCCACCGAAGCGTCGGCAGCCAAACCGGCGGCAGCCAAACCGGCCCCAGCCAAACCGACCGGCGGCGCGCCCGCCGAGAAGGTCCCGGCCGCGACGAAACCTGCCGCGACGAAACCGGCCGCCTCGCGCGGCAAGGCGAAAACGGCGCGGGGCGGTGAGGGCGAGGGCGCGAGCGGGCGCCCGAAAGCGAGCAAACCGAAGGCCTCGAAAGCGAAGGAGACGCCCGCAGATGGCTCATAAGAAGGGGCTCGGCTCGAGCCGCAACGGACGCGACTCCAACGCACAGCGCCTCGGCGTGAAGACGTTCGCGGGACAGGTCGTGACGGGCGGCGAGATCATCGTGCGCCAGCGCGGCACGCGCTTCAAGCCGGGCGCGGGCGTGGGCATCGGCAAGGACGACACCCTTTACGCGCGCACGCCCGGGACGGTGCAGTTCAAGGCCGGGCGCAGCGGGCGCACGGTCAGCGTTTTGCCCGAGTCCGAGTCCTGACGCGCGCGTCCTAGGGCGCGCGCGGTTGCCGGCACGCGAGGCTCCTCGCCTCGCAGAGGCTCCTCGCCTCGCAGAGGCTCGCGCAGGCGTAATCGCGCCTAGCCCTGCTGGGCGACCGGGCGGATGAGGATCTCGTTGACGTCGACGTGCGGCGGCTGGGAGACGGCGTAGATGACCGCGCGGGCGATGTCGTCGTCGAGCAGCGCGTCGCGCGGGCGATTGTCGAAGAACGGTGTATCGACCATGCCCGGCTCGATCAGCGTCACGCGTACGCCCGTCCCGTGCAGGTCCTGGCGAGCGGCCTCGCCCATCGCCGTGACGGCGTGCTTGGTGCACGAGTACATCGAGCCTGGCAGCGCACGCCGTCCGGCGACGCTCGAGGTGAGCAGCAGGTGCCCGCGCGACTGCTTAAGCGCGGGGATCGTGGCTCGCAGTGTCAGAGCGGCCCCGTAGACGTTCGTCAGGACCATCTCTCGCCAGTGCTCGGGGGTGTCCGCGAGGAAGCCCCGCGGGCCGCCGAAGCCGGCGTTGGCGAACACCGCGTCGATCTGGCCGAAGGCGTCGAGCGCCTGACCGGCGAGCCGCTGCTGGGCGTCCCAGTCGGTCACGTCGCAGGGCACCGCCAGCGCGCGCTGCGACCCGCCGAGCTCCTCTTCGAGATCCCGCAGGCGAGCCTCCGAGCGCGCCGCGAGGGCCACTCGCCAGCCGGCCGCGGCGGCGTGGCGGGCGGTGGACGCGCCGATCCCGGAGGACGCTCCGGTGATCACGAATACGCGGTCGGTCGAGGTGGGGGGATCGTTGTTCATGCTCAGCGCGCTCCTCGCTCGTGTTGGTCGTAGGCTGCATCTAGCCACAGATCGCCCTGGGCGCGCTGCGCGGCTGTCACGATGCTTGGCGATGCTGCACGATCGCGCGAGAATCCACGTCCAGGCGGGGGCCGGCGGAGATGGCTGCATGAGCTTCCGCCGCGAAGCACATGTACCGCGCGGGGGACCCGACGGCGGCGACGGCGGTCGCGGCGGCACGGTCGTGCTCGTATGCGACGACTCGCTGCGCGACCTGCAGGGCTTTCGGCGCCAGACCCATCACCGCGCCGGGCGCGGCGGTCACGGCGAGGGTGCGCAGCGCCACGGCGCCGACGGGAAGACGCTCACGATCCGCGTTCCCCCCGGCACGCAGATCGTCGCGCCCGCCGGCGACGGGGGCGACCTGGCAGGCCGCCGTTGGGAGTTGCTGGCCGACGGCCAGCGTGCGACGGTCGCGCGCGGCGGCTCGGGCGGCAAGGGCAACAAGCGCTTCGCCACGCCCACGCGCCAGGCGCCGCGCTTCGCCGAGCGCGGCCTGGCCGGCGAGGAAGGGTGGCTCGAGCTGACGTTGAAGCTTCTCGCGGACGTTGGGCTGGTCGGCTTGCCGAACGCCGGCAAGTCCTCGCTGCTCGCGCGCCTGACGCGGGCGGCGCCGAAGGTCGCCGACTATCCATTCACGACGCTGTCGCCAGTGCTGGGCGTGCTCGAAGCCGACGAGCGCCAGCTGGTCATCGCCGACATCCCCGGCCTGATCGAGGGCGCCAGCGAGGGCGCCGGGCTGGGTCACGACTTCCTTGCACACGTCGAGCGCACGAGCCTGCTCGTGCACGTCCTCGACATCGCCCCAGAGCTGTCCGCCGGCGAGGGGGCGGACGCGGCTGCAAACTACGCGACGATCGAGCGCGAGCTGGCGGCGCACGATGAGCGCCTGGCGGCGCTGCCGCGCGTGCTCGCGCTGTCCAAGAGCGACCTGGTGAGCGAGCAGCGCGCGCACGAGGCGCTCTCCGAGTGGCGGCGGCGGCTCGGAGATGAGGTGCCGGTTACAGCGACCTCCAGCGCGACCGGCGCAGGACTGCGCGAGCTGGCCGGCGAGCTGCTGCGGCGCACGACGCCGCCGGGCGCGGCCGCGGGCGCAGAGCGATCCGCCGCCGCGCAGGAGAGCGACGGCGCCTCCGCTCCGCGCGGGAGCGGCGCCGGGGAGGAGCAGCTCGCCGAGCACATGGTGTTCCGTCCAGCCGCGGCGAGCGGCTTCAGCGTCGAGCGACTCGGGCCGCGATCGTTTGCCGTGCGCGGGCGCGGGATCGAGCGGCTGCTCGCGCGCTACGACGTGGACAACGACGACGCGATGGCCTACCTCGAGGGGAGGCTGCGCAGGATCGGCGTGCTGAAGGCGTTGCAGGCCGAGGGCTTTCAGCCGGGCGACGAGATCGAGATCGCCGGCGTGACGTTCGAGCTCGATCCGGGCGCGCCCGCGTAGCCGACGGCGGCGGGCCAAATAAGCTCCACGCATGAGACGCGTGGTCGTCAAGCTCGGCTCGAGCGTCGTCGCGGGCAGCGACGGCGAGCTGCGCGAGGACGTGCTCGCGCGGGTGTGCGACGTGCTCGCGGGCGTGCACCGCGACGGCGGCGAGGTGATCATCGTCACGAGCGGGGCGATCGCGCGGGGCATGCGCATCATGGACCTGCCGCAGCGTCCCAGCTCGATCCGCGAGCTGCAGGCGGCCAGCGCGGTGGGCCAGGGCAAGCTCTACCGGATCTACGACGAGCTGCTGCGCGAGCGCGGCGTGACGAGCGCTCAGGTGCTGCTGACGTTCTTCGACATGAGCGCACGCATGCACTACCTGAACGCGCGGCAGACGCTCACGACGCTGCTCGAGTGGCGCGTGCTGCCGGTGATCAACGAGAACGACACGACCGCCACCGATGAGATCTCCTTCGGCGACAACGACTTCCTGGCCGCGCAGGTGGCCGTCCTGGTGGCCGCCGAGGAGCTGATCCTGCTGACGGACATCGACGGCCTGTTCACGGCCGATCCGCGGCTGTATCCAGACGCGCGCATCGTGCACGAGGTCGACGACTTCGCCGGGCTGCAGGAGATGGAGATCGGCCACACGACCTCGCCGCTCGGATCGGGCGGCATGCGCTCGAAGGTGGTTGCCGCCGACATGGCGACGGCCGCCGGCATCGCGACCGTGATCTGCAATGGCCTGCGCGTCGAGGCGCTCGCGGCGGTGCTCGCGGGCGAGCGCGAGGGCACGCGCTTTGCCGCGCGCGAGGCGCGCTACAGCTCGTTCAAGCTGTGGCTGAAGTACGCCAAGCCCTCGCGCGGCACGCTGCTGATCGACGCGGGCGCGGCGCGCGCGGTGCGCGAGGGAAGCGCCAGCCTGCTGCCGGTCGGAGTCGTCGACGTGCTCGGCTACTTCGACGCGGGCGACGCCGTGGACATCGCGGAGGCGGGCGCGACTCGCGAGGAGCCGGCGCACACGCTGGGCAAGGGCATCTGCAACTACTCCGCGCTGGAGCTGCGACAGGTGCAGGGGATGAAGTCGGCGGCCGCGCGCGGCGTGCTGCCGCGCGCGAGCGAGGAGGCGGTGCACCGCGACTACCTCGTGGTCGACTGACCGTCGTACCCTGTAGGGCCATGGCGACCGCCGTTTCACCCGTCGCGGACATCTGCCGCTCGGCAAAGCGCGCGGCGCGTACGCTCGCGCGTCTGGACACGACCGTCAAGGACACGGCGCTGCTGGCGATCGCCGCCGCGCTCGAAGCGCGGCTCGACGAGATCCTGGCGGCGAACGAGCGCGACATGCAGGCCGGCCGGGAAGCAGAGATCGGCGAGGCGCTGCTCGATCGGCTGCGCCTGGACGATCAGCGCGTCGGCGCGATCGCGCGCGCGGTGAGGCAGATCGCCGCGCTCGGCGACCCGGTGGGCGAGGTGATCGACGGCCGGCGGCTGGCGAACGGCTTGGACGTGCGCAAGGTGCGCGTCCCGCTGGGGGTCGTGGCGGTCGTCTACGAGGCACGCCCGAACGTCACGATCGACGCGACCGCGCTGTGCCTGAAGTCGGGCAACGCGATCGTCCTGCGCGGCTCCTCCTCGGCCGAGCACTCGAACGCCACGCTCGTGCAGATCGCGGCAGAGGCGGCCGTGTCGGCGGGCCTGCCCGACGGGTGTGTCAGCCTGGTGGCCGGCGGGGGCCGCGCGGAGCTGGCCGAGCTGGCCACGCAGAAGGACACGGTCGACCTGATCATCCCGCGCGGCGGCGAGGGCCTGAAGGAGGCGCTGGAGGCGGTCGCCACCGTGCCCGTCATCTATGCGGCATCGGGCAACTGCCACGTCTACGTGGATGCCTCGGCCGAGCCGCAGCAGGCGGAGGCGATCGTGATGAACGCGAAGATCCAGCGCCCGGGCGTGTGCAACGCCGCCGAGACGCTGCTGGTCCACCGCGAGATCGCGGCCGAGTTCCTCCCGCGGATCGTCCAGGCGCTCGGAGCCGCGGGCGTGCTCCTGCGCGCGGACGAGCGCGCGCTCGCGCTCGCGCAGGGCGCCGGGGGCTCGATGCTCCATGACGCGGCGTCACGGCCCGCGGCTGTCGAGCCGGCCACGGAGGAGGATTGGGGAAGCGAGTACCTGGCGCTGACGCTGGCCGTTGCGGTGGTCGACTCGGTGGAGCAGGCGATCGAGCACATCGGCCGTTACGGCAGCGGGCACTCCGAGGCGATCGTGACGCGCGACACGGCGGCCGCCCGCTCGTTCCAGCTGGGCGTGGACGCGGCCTGTGTGTACGTCAACGCCTCGACGCGCTTCACCGACGGCGGCGAGTTCGGAATGGGTGCGGAGATCGGCAACTCGACGCAGAAGCTGCACGTGCGCGGGCCGATCGGACTGCGCGAGCTGTGTACGTTCAAGTACCTGGTGGAGGGCGACGGACACGTCCGCTCGTGAGCGTCCGGTGGCGCCCGACGATGCTCGCCCGCTGGGCATCCTCGGCGGCACGTTCAACCCGCCGCACCTCGGGCACCTGGCGATCGCGCGCAGCGCGCTGGCGGAGCTGTCGCTGCAGCGCGTCGCGCTGATGCCCGCCCGTATCCCTCCACACAAGCCGGTTGCAGAGGACCCGGGTTGCGAGCATCGGCTGGCGATGTGCCGGCGGCTGCTGGAGAGCGCGGACGGCTCCTCGCACGAGCTGTCGGTGTGCGCGCTCGAGCTCGAGCGCGACGGGCCGTCCTATACCGTGGATAGCTTGAGAGCCATACATGCCAGCCACCCCGAGGCCGAGCTGACGTTCATCGTGGGAGCGGATATCGCGAGCTCGCTGCCGGCCTGGCGCGAACCGGCGGAGCTGCTCGAGCTGGCTGATCTCGCCGTAGCCGCACGCTCGGGCACCGACCGCGAGGCGGTGCTCGGCGCCGTCGCTCCGCTCGGAGGCCGAGCCGCGATCCGCTTCCTCGATGCGCCGGTGCTCGACGTGTCCTCCTCAATGGTTCGCGCGCGGGCCGCGGCGGGAGAGCCGATCGATCGGCTCGTCGGGGCAGCCGTGGCGGAGTACATCGAGCGGAACGGGCTGTACGGCGCCCGCACGCGGGCGGCGAGCTGATGCAGCCGCAGCGGCTTGTCAGCGAGATTGCGCGGCTGGCCGCGGACAAGAAGGCGCTCGAGGTCGTCGAGCTCGACCTGCGCGGCGTGCTCGGCTACACCGATTACTTCCTGATCTGCTCGGGCAACACGAGCAGGCAGACGAAGGCGATCCACGACGGCATCCTCGAAGGCCTGAAGCGCGAGCACGACACGCTGCCGCAACGCGTCGAGGGGGCGAGCCGTGCGGACTGGATCCTGATGGACTACCTCGACGTGGTCGTGCACATCTTCACCCCCCAAGCGCGCGACTACTACCGGCTCGAGCAGCTGTGGGGCGAGGCTCCCTCGCGCGTGGCCGACAGCGCCTGACCGGGTTGCCCGGTGAGCGCATCGCGGTCAAGTGACTCCCCGCGCGTAAGCGCGGTGATGCGCGAAGACGAGCGGGTGACGCCGCTGGAGCTGTTCTTCGACCTCGTGTTCGTGCTCGCGCTGACGCAGTGCACGACGCTGATCGCCGACACGCCGACGTGGGGCGGGATGCTGAGGGGCGTGCTCGTGCTCGGCATGCTGTGGTGGTCGTGGACCGGCTATGCATGGCTGACGAGCGTGCTCGACCCCGAGGAGGGCGCGGTGCGGCTGGCGATCTTCGCCGCGATGGCGGCGTTCCTCGTGGCGGCGCTGTGCGTGCCACATGCGTTCGGCTCCGAGGCGCTGCTGTTCGCGTGCGCGTACGCGGTCGTGCGCGCGGCGCACATCGTGCTGTTCATGCTCGCCAGCCGTGAGGACCCGGCGCTGCGACGATCGGTGCTGACGCTCGCGGTGAGCACGGCGGTCGGCGCCGGGCTGCTGTTTGCGGCGGCCGCGGCGGCGGGCGAGTTGCGCGTCGCGCTGTGGGGCGTAGCGCTGCTGCTCGACACGGGCGGCCCGCTGCTCTTCGGGCAGGAGGGTTGGAAACTGGTCCCGGGCCACTTCGCCGAGCGTCACGGCCTGATCGTGATCATCGCGCTGGGCGAGTCGATCGTCGCGATCGGCGTGGGCGCACGGGCGTCGATCGATGCGGGCATCGTCGCCGCGTCGGCACTCGGCATGGTCGTCGCGGCGGCGCTGTGGTGGGTCTACTTCGACGTCACGGCGATCGTCGCGCGACGGCGCCTGGCGAGGGCGACGACGGGGAGAGAGCAGAACAACATCGCGCGCGACTCCTACTCCTACCTGCACTTCCCGATGATCGCCGGGATCGCGCTGATGGCGGTCGGCCTGACCGTCACGCTCGCGCACGTGGGCGACGAGCTCGCGCTCGTGCCGGCGGTGGCGCTGCTCGGCGGCGCCGCGTTGTATCTGCTCGCCCACGTGGCGTTCCGCCTGCGCAACGTGCACACGCTGAGCGTGCGGCGCCTGGTGTGCGCCGTCGTGCTGCTGGCGCTGCTGCCGGCCGCCGTCTCGCTGCCGGCGCTCGCCACGCTGGGCATCCTCGCCGGGCTGCTGTCCGCGCTGATCGCCTACGAGGCGATCCGCTACGCCGAGTCGCGCGACCGCGTGCGCCACCAGCTGGCGCGCGAACCGCTCGCCGACTGAGCCGCGCCAGCGCGCTTCTCGCTTCCGCCGGGTGTTCTACTGGCAGAAGCAAAACCAGCCCGCCTGAGCGCTACCCGATGGATCGCTGGAGGAGACGTTGAGTCTGCCAATCCATCAAGGAGCGTTCACATGTCGCGTAAAGCATCCACCGTCGTGGCCGCGCTTGGCCTCGCCCTTCTGTCGCTGCCCGCGAGCGCCGGGGCGGCGCCCGTCGTCACCTTCAAGGCGCGCGCCGTTCCGATCCCGGGATTTCGCCACACGGGCAACATCCTCGGCGCAGGCGCGGCGCTGCGGGTGCAGTACACGATCAGGGGCACGGAATACGGCGGCTTCCCGCCGCCGCTGATCGGCGTGAACTTCTACACGCCCGCCGGCACCAAGATCCATCCGGCCGGGTTCGTGTCCTGCTCGCCCGGCGCCCTGCAGAACAGCGGACCGCGGGCGTGCCCGAAACGCTCGAAGGTCACGCTCGCGGGCACCGCGCTCGGGATCGTCAGCTTCGGAGCAGAACGCGTCCCTGAGCGCGCCTCGATCCAGGCGTTCTTCGCGCCGGGCGGCGCGCTGCAGTTCTACACCGCGGGCACCTCGCCGGTGTCGCTTGAATTCATCGCGCCCAGCCACGTCGCGACGGCCCGCGCGCCGTACGCGCAGAAGTTCGTCACCGCGGTGCCGCTGATCGCAACCGTCCCGGGGGCGCCCGACGCCTCGACGCTGTCGATCGACGTGAAGGTCGGCGCGGCGTTCAGGAAGGGCAAGCGGGTCGTCTACTACGGCCGGGTTCCCAAGCGCTGCCCGAGGGGCGGCTTCCGACTGAAGTCAGAACTGCTGTTCGCCGGTCTCGGCGGCCTCGCTCCGCAGACGGTCACGGTCACCGACAGGGCGCCCTGCCCGCGCCGCCATCGCTAGCGCAAGTCGCGCCGGCTCGCTCGCACGCTCGCGCGGGCGAGCCGGGCGCGGCGTCAGGCGATCGCTGGGACGTCCGGCGGGACGTCCGCCGCGACGTCCGCGGCCGGCGGCTGGGTCGTGCTGGCGGCCGACCTGCGAGTGAGGATCACGCTGCTCGCGCCTGAGGGGCTGAACGTGATGCCGCGCCGGCGCGTGATCTCCGGCGTGGCGCTCGCCGGGCGCAGCGCGCAGCGCTCGAGCACGGCGCGCAGCACGAGCTTCATCTCGAGCAGCGCGAAGCTCGCGCCGAGGCACCGCCGCCGCCCGCCGCCGAACGGGATCCACGTGTACGTGCCGGGTGCCTGTTCGAGGAAGCGCTCAGGGCGGAAGGCGTAAGGGTCGGGATAGATGTTGGGATCGTGGTGCACAAGGTAGGCGCTTGCGAACAGGACGACGCCGGGCTCGTAGTGCACGCCGCCGATCTCCACGGGCTGCTTGACCAGGCGCGGCTCCGCGTTCGGCAGGACCGGGCGCCGCCGCAGGATCTCGTTGATCGTGGCGGTCAGGTAGGCCTCGTCGGAGTCCGCGTCGAGCTCCTCGTGCAGGCGCCGCTGCACGTCCGGCTCGCGCGCGATCCGCTCGAACGCCCAGGCCAGCTGCGAGGCCGTTGTCTCGTGGCCCGCGACGAGCGCCGTGACCAGCTCGTCGCGCAGCTCGGCGGGGCTCATCGGCGAGCCGTCCTCGTCGCGAGCGCCGAGCAGCATCGAGAGGATGTCGTCGCCGTCGTCGCCGTCGTCGCCGTCGCGCCGGCGCTCGTCGATCAGCTCGAAGATCAGCTCATCGGCCCGCGCGCCCGCACGTTCGAAGCGCACGAGCGGTCCGCGGCCGGCGAGCAGTCGCTGCGCCGGGGGAAGCAACGACAACGGGCTCTCGCCGAAGGCGAGGACCTCGGTGAGCACGTCGCGCAGCTCGTCGAGCTGCGCGCCACCCTGCAGGCCGAACACCGCGCGCAGGATGATCTCGAGCGTCAGCCGCTGCAGGCGCGGATGCAGCGCCACGACCTCCTCGTACGGCAAGCTGGCGACCTCGCGCTCGGCCAGCTCGGCCATCAGGCCCGACAGGCGCTGCATCTTCTCGCCGTGGAAGGCCGGCAGCAGCAGCTTGCGCTGGCGCAGGTGCGGATCCTCGTCGAGCAGGATCACCGAGTTGGCGCCGATCACCGGTTCGAGGATCTGCGCGCCCTCGCCGGGATGCAGCACGTCGGGTGGCGCGAGGAACATCTGCTTGATCTCCTCGGGATCGGAGATGATCACGAACGGCGACTGGCCGATCAGGCGGATCGTGAAGCGCTGCCCGTAGCGGGCGCGGCAGCGCTCCATGTAGGCCGTCGGGCGGCTCCACCAGCCGATCGTCTGCAGCACGCTGGGCAGGCGCGGGCCGGGCGGCAGTTGAGTCCTCATTGCAGCTCCTCACGATCGATGCTGGCGCTTCGCTGACGCTCCGGCCAGTGTACTCGCCGCTATTTATTTATTTGGATGGATACGCGAGCGCGGTGCCCTCGACGACGACCGAGACCTGCTCGCCGACCTGCGGCAGCCGGTGGCCGGCGGCGCGCGCGGTGATCTCGGGGCAGGAGGGGTCGTCGAGCGAGATGCGCGCAGTGGCGTCGTGTCCGAAGAACTGCGTCGCGAGCACGCGCCCGTGCGGGGTGCCGGGCGTCGGCTCGCGGCAGAGGATCTGCTCCGGGCGCAACATGATCGTCACCGCTCCGTCCGTCGACGGGCCGTTGCCGCTGGGGTCGCCGCGCGTCGCCAGGCGACCCAGCGCGGTCTCGGCGTGGTCGGCGTGCAGGCGGCCGGACAGCAGCACGGCCTCGCCGAGGAAGCGCGCCAGCTGTGCGTCGACGGGGTCGCGGTAGAGCGCCTGCGGATCGCTCGCCTGTGCGATCGCACCGTCGCGCATGACCGCCACGACGTCGGCCAGCGACAGCGCCTCCTCCTGGTCGTGCGTGACGAGCAGCGCGGTCGCTCCGCTCTCGCGCAGAACCGCGCGCACCTCGGCGCGCACCTGGGCGCGCAGGCTCGCGTCCAGCGCGTCGAACGGCTCGTCGAGCAGCACCAGCCCGGGCGCGGGAGCGAGCGCGCGCGCGAGCGCCACGCGCTGCTGCTGGCCGCCGGAGAGCTCGTGCGGGTAGCGGTTGGCGAGGTCGCTCAGGCCGACCAGCTCGAGCAGCTCCTGCACTCGCCCCGAGCGACGCCGGGCACGGGGGAGGCCGAAGCCGACGTTGGCGGCCACGTCGAGGTGCGGGAAGAGCGCACCCTCCTGGGCGACGAAGCCCACGCCGCGATCCTCGGGGGCGACGTGCGTGTGCTCGTCGCACACGACACGCCCTCCCACGCTTATCGTGCCGCCGTCGGCGTGCTCGAAGCCGGCGATCAGGCGCAGCAGTGTCGTCTTGCCGCAGCCGGAAGGCCCAAGGACGGCCGTGAGGCTTCCCGCGGGCACCTCGAGGTCGAGGCCGGCCAGCACGGGACGGTCCGCAAAGGCCTTGCTCAGGCCGCTCACCGACAGGGGGCTGGGCGGGTTCACCGCGCCTCCCGCGGGCCGAGGATCGCGCCGAGCCGCCGCGTCAGCAGGTACGTCGGAAATGCGGAGATCGCGACCATCAGTCCAGCGTAGGGCGCGGCGGCGCCGAAGGCGCGCGTCGAGGCGTCGGCCCAGAACTGCGTGGCGAGCGTCTGGGTGCCGATCGGCGCGAGCAGCAGCGTGGCGGTCAGCTCGGTGACGGTCGCCAGGAACACGAGCGCCGCGGCGGCGCCGAGGCCCGGCAGGATGCGCGGCAGCGTGACCCGTACGAGTGCCTGCAGCGGGCTGCAGCCGAGCGAGCGCGCGATCTCCTCGTGCACGGGCGGAGCCTGCGCGAGCGCGGCGCGCGTCGCGACGAGCGCCAGCGGCAGCGAGAGGATCGCGTAGGCGACGATCAGCAGCTGCGTGGTGCCGTAGATCGTCGGCAGGTAGTGCACCGAGGCGACGATCAGCGACAGCGCGATCACGATGCCGGGCAGCGCATAGGGGAGGTACGCCGCACGTTCGAGAACCGTCGCGATGCGGCTGGGGTAGCGGACCGTGAGGATCGATACGGGCAGCGCCAGCAGCGT
>DATHGU010000003.1:0-3251 GCA_035317495.1 Solirubrobacteraceae bacterium | reverse complement strand
CCGATCGCCAATCCGGGCAGGACGATGGCGCCCCCGCCGATCCAGGCGTCGTCGCCGATCGAGATCGGCAATGCGTATTCGAGTCCGCGGCGACGAGTCTCGGCGTCAAGGGGGTGGGTGGCAGCGTAGAGATGAACTGCCGGGCCGAGCAGTGCTCTGTCCCCGATCGAGATCGCCGCGCAGTCGAGGAAGACGCAGCCGACGTTCGCGTAGAAGCGTTCGCCGAGTGAGATGTTGCAGCCGTAGTCGCAGTGGAACGGCGGCTCGATCACGGCGTCCGGCCCGATCGAGCCCAGCAGCTCCTCGAGCAGGGAGCGATCGGGCTTGGCGTTGAAGCGGCCGAGCAGCTCGCGCGCACGGGCGCGCGCGGCCACGAGCTCGGGATCGAGCGCGTCGTAGAGCTCGCCCGCGAGCATCCGCTCCATGCTCACTTGCTGCCGTTTACCTCGACGACCACGTTGATTGCGTCCCGGTCCTCGGTCAGCGCTCGGAGCATCTCCTCGTAGTTCTCGAGTCCGTCGATCGGCGTTGTCGGCAGCTGCTCGAGCCGGCCCGGGAAGAGCGCTCGCGCCTCCTTTTCGGTTCCGTCGACGCCGACACACAGGACGCGTACGAGCACCCCGCGTGCGTCCGGAATCTGATCGACCGACGGCTTCGGGATGTCCTCGGGATGGATCGAGCCCGCCTTCCCTGGATGAACCGCGATTACCTTCATGCGCCCATCGTCTCGCACTCCGGCGCCGCGTTACAGTCGCGACGTGGACGACGCTGCCGTGATCGCGGCGCTGCGGGCTGGCGAAGACCGGGCGTTCGAGGAGCTGATGCGCATGTACAACGCCTCGCTCCTGCGGGTCGCGCTGATCTACGTCCCGAGCCGAGCCGTCGCGGAGGACGTCGTCCAGGAGACGTGGATCGGAGTTCTCAACGGGATCGACCGCTTCGAGGGGCGCTCGTCGCTCAAGACCTGGATCTTCCGGATCCTGACGAACATCGCCAAGACCCGCGGCCAGCGCGAGGGGCGAACAGTGCCGTTTTCGGCGCTCGAGCGGCCCGATGCCGTGCCCGAGGCCGCGGTCGACGCAGACCGCTTCCTGCCGGCTGATCACGAGCGCTGGCCGGGCCACTGGGCCTCGAGGCCTGAACCCTGGCCCGAAGACCGCCTGCTCGCCGCTGAGACCCGCGCGGTCGTGGAAGAGGCGATCGACAGGCTCCCGCCGGCGCAGCGGGCGGTGATCAGCCTCAGGGACATTGAGGGTTGGAGCTCGGACGAGACGCGTAACGCTCTCGGTGTCAGCGAGACAAATCAACGTGTACTTCTCCACCGGGCGCGCTCCAAGGTGCGGCAGGCGTTGGAGGACTACTTCTCGGAGGCCTAGTGAGTGCCAGTGTCGAACAACTGAGTTGTCAGGAGCTCGTCGAGTTGGTGACGAGCTATTTCGAAGGCGCGCTTCCTGCCGACGAGCGAGCCGGCTTCGAGCACCACATCGAGGGCTGCACGGGCTGCCACGAGTACGTCCGCCAGATGCGCACGACGATCGAGCTCACCGGCCGGCTGACCACGGCCGACGTAAGCCCAGATGCTGAGGCGACGCTGCTGACGGTCTTCCGCAACTGGAAGGCGCCGCGCTAGGATTCCGCGGCCATGTGGCTCTACTTCATCCCGCTCTACATCGTCGGCGCGATCATCGTCCTCTTTGGGCTTTTTGCGCTGCTCGCCCGGATCCGAGGCGGCAGGTACGTCCGGCCGGTCATGCAGGGGCTGGCGAAGATCCCCGGCGTCCGCGGTCTGATGATGAAGGCCTCGCGGGCAGCGCTGGCGAAGCAGAACCCGGAAGCCGCGAGCGCGCTTCAGAAGCTCGAGCGGGCCGGGGTGGCGAATGACCCGCAGCGCGCGCAGGCGGCCCTTTCGCGCCTGACCGCTTCGGAACGGCGCGCCTACCTCGAGGCGGCCGGCCAGGAAGGGACGCTTCCAGAGCCGCAGAACCGCCAGCAAAGGCGGGCGATGGAAAAGCTGCAGAAGCAGCGCCGAAAGTAGAGGTAGACGGCCGCACCGGCACAGGCGGCCCGGCTTCCAGACGGCGTCGCAAGCGAGCGCCTTCGCGCTAGCTGTTCGGGCGCACCGCGCCGACGTAACGGCGCGCGTATTGACTGAGGCTCGCGATCCGCACCACGTCACCGGTATGCGGTGCATGGATGAAGAGCCCGCCGCCGATGTACATGCCCTCGTGACCGGGTATGCCGAACGCGCCCGGGTCGAAGAAGATCAGGTCGCCGGGCTGAAGGGCCTCCGGCGGCACAGGTGTCCCTTCGTGGATCTGGAGGCCGGTGTAGTGGGAGAGGTGAATCCCGAGCTGGGCGTACACGAACATCGTCAGGCCGGAGCAGTCGAAGCCGCTGATCGGACTCGCGCCGCCCCAGCGATACGCCACGCCGAGGTACTGGGCGGCGATTGCGACGGCACGGCCGCCGATTCCATTGGCGGGGGGCAGCACGCCGCCGAGGAGCGGCTCCGTGACGACCGGTAGACCCGCAATCGTGGGCGCGGCGCCGAACCCGAGCGACGCCCACGGTCCTGCCGCCGTGACGACGCGACTGGCGAGCTGCGAGCCGCTCTCGCTCCCTCGCTCACGCAAGCCGACGAGCAGCTGCGCCCCGCGCGCGACGCCGGGGTAGCCGGCCGCGACGCTCAGACGCAGCCCGACGTAACCGGTCTTTTCGCCGATCACCGCCTTCTGGCTGACGACCAGGTAGCTGCCCGTGTCGAGCTGAAAGAGCGCGTTCGCGCTGGCGTCGCGCAGGAGGCCTTGGACGACGAGACCCTTGATCGTCGCGCGGCGTCCGTGCCTGAGCGTGACGCGGTCGGCATGGACGCGTCCGCCGAGCATCGAGACGTCCTCGAGGTCGACACGCGTTTTGGTGGCGAGAACCTTGCCGATCGAGAGCACCGAGCCGTCGCTCGGATATGCGAAGGAGCCGGCGCGCGCGGCCGCGAGCAGTTTGCCGTCCGCCGTTCGCACCTGCGCCGTCCCGAGGATGTCGGCGGCTGCAGTAGGTGCCGCAACGAGCGCGATCGCGGCCGCGAATGCGAGAGCGCGCATTGCTATGCACGATAGAGACATGCGTGCAATGTTGCTAGATGCGCCGGAGCGCGCCCTGCGGCAGGCTGAGCTGGCGGAACCGAGTCCAGGTCCGGGGCAGCTGCTCGTGCAGGTGGACGCCTGCGGCGTTTGCCGGACAGACCTGCACGTTGT
>DATHGU010000002.1:0-5414 GCA_035317495.1 Solirubrobacteraceae bacterium | reverse complement strand
GCCGGCTCGCTCATTCGCCGACGCGTGCCCGTCGGGGAGCACAGCGACGCCGCGCACCCGTGTGCGGCCTCGGCTGAGCATCAGGCGGGCGAGCGGGCGCGGCTCGCGTTGCTCGTGGCGGACCTTCAGCAGCTGACCGAGCGCGAGCGAAGCGTTCTGTTGATGCACGAGTTGAGCGGCTTGACGCACCAAGAGATCGCGATCGCTCTGCGGATCTCGATCCATCAGGTGAAGCACGCGATCTCCGAGGCACGCCGCTCGCTAGTCGAGTTCGAGGACGGGCGCGTGATGGCGTGTGAGGCCGTGCGCAAGTCCATCTCCTACGAAGAGGTGCGCGGGCTGAGACACGGGCGGGTGCGCGCTCACCTGCGCGATTGCACAGCGTGCGCCGCGTTTACCGCGGCGATCCCGGCACGCCGCGCGGACCTGCAGGCGCTGGCCCCGCCGCTCTCGCCGATCCTCGCCGCCGGCCTTCTGGCGCGACTTCACGCGGTGGGATCGGCGTCCAGCGCAGGTGGTGTCGGCGGTGCGGCCGCCGGCGTTGCTGGCAAGACGATCGGCACGACGTTGGTCGCAAAGACGCTCGTCGGCGTTGCGATCGTGGCTACCGCGGCCGCGACCGCGACCGCGACGGGCGCGCTGGCGGCCGTGACACGCGGTACCGCCCATCCGCTTGTCGCACAGGCTGCTCATACGGCGCGCGCCGCCGGCGCGACGCGTCGGCCCGGGCTGGTGATCGGCGCTGACTCTGCGCGCTCGCCGCACGTCGCCCCCGACGCCGGTGAGCTCGGAGGGCAACCCGCGAACGAGATCGGCGGCGAGCCTTCGGCTTCGACCCCGACCGCCGCGGGTGGCTCAGATGGCACTCGTGCGGCCTCTGACGGCACCCGCACAGGTAAGCCGCGACCAGTTGGGGATCTTGGCTCACCGACGAAGACGGGGGTAGACCCGCAGAACGGTGGTTACGGAGCTGGCGGTGGCGGCGGAGCGGGCGGTGGCCGCCACGCTGGCGGCCCACGTGGGATATCGGCCACCGGTGAACAGCACCGTGCCGGCCGGAGCGAACGCTCGCGTGCCGCCGCGAATGGCGGCGGGGCCGCCGGGAGACCGGCGACCGGGGCCCAGCATGCCGGGGGTCCGCGCGAAAGCTCGGGCGCCGTGGGGAGCGGCGGCGGCGCCGCCGGGAATCGGGGCGCCGCGGAACATCCGCACGATTCGGGTGGGACGCCGGCCGCCAAAGGGGGCGGCGCGCGGGCGCCCGTGACAGGCATCCCGCCCGTCATAGGGCTGCCACCCGAAACGGGCCTGCCAACGCCGGTGACCGGCGCGCCGCCCGCGCCCGTGGCGGGCCCGGCCTCGTCGAGCGATGCTGGCGGCGCCAGCGGGCAGCCCACGGATACCCAGAGCGTCGTCGGGCCTGACTAGGTCGCAGCGCCGCTGCCATCCGGGTAGATGGCGGGCAATCGCGCAGCGAAGCCCCGCCATTGACTTGGCCTGAGATCCCGGTAGGTTTGACGCAACACATCGGTGGGCCCTGTCGCGGACAGCTAGGGCACCTCGGCGGGCGCGCCATCATGCGAGCAAGGGAGAGGGATGATGGAGGTTGCTCGGAGAGCGGGAGCGATGAGCGTTCCGTACCGTGAGGCCTCGGAGGCTCTGGTCGCCGATCGACGGAGGCTCGGGCGACGCCCACTGCTGCTGGTCGCCCTGGCAGCTGCCGCTATCGGTGCGTTGGCACTCCCAATCCACTCTGGGCCGACTGCGGGAACTGCCCCTTCGGCTGGCTTGCATGCGCTACGTAATCACCTCTCCACACCGCTGCCGGTAACGCTGGCGGCTCCCGCGTCTGCGACGATCGGTGGCTCTGAGCGCGCCTTCTGGGCGGCTCGCCGCGGCCACGCGCTGCTGACCGAGGGCGGGGGGATCCACGCTACATTCACCGCGTCCGGGGCACACCTGCGAACGCGGACGGCAACGCTCGCCCTGTCACTTGCTGCGATCGGTCGCGGTCAGCAGCTCACGCCCGTACGCGACGTGGCTCCCGAGGGGTCGCGTAGCCAGGTCCTATACCGGCACGGGTCGATCAGCGAGTTCTATCGCAACGGACCGTATGGGCTGGAGCAGGCATTCACCTTGCTCAAGCGCCCACGGATGGGCACCGGATCGCTCGTGCTGGCGCTTGGGGTGCGAGGACCGCTGATCCCGGAGCAGACGGGAGCGCAGATCCTGTTCAAGACGCATTCCGGCGCCACAGCGCTCCGCTACGGTCAGCTCAGCGCGTTCGACGCGACAGGTCGTCCGCTGCCTGCGTTCATGCGGATGCGCAACGGGAGCCTCGAGCTCAGGATCGATGACAGCAACGCGCGCTATCCGCTCAGGATCGACCCGTTCATCCAACAGGGTCCGAAGCTCGCCGGCAGCGGCGAGAGTGGAAAAGGCCTGTTCGGCTATCGCGTGGCGCTCTCGGCGGACGGGAACACCGCGCTGATCGGCGGGTCCGGCGACAACAGTCACGTCGGGGCCGCGTGGGTCTTCACGCGCTCGGGCTCGATCTGGACCCAGCAGGGCGCAAAGCTGACCGGCGGGGAAGAGAGCGGGAAAGCCGAATTCGGCAAGGGCGTGGCGCTGTCGGCGGACGGCAACACCGCGCTGATCGGTGGCCTGCTGGATAGCGGCGGGGTTGGGGCGGCGTGGGTGTTCACGCGCACGGGCGAAGCGTGGAGCCAGCAGGGCCCCAAGCTGACGGCAGGCGGGGAGGTCGGAGCAGGCCGCTTCGCCTTCAGCGTGTCGCTGTCTGAAGACGGCGACACCGCGTTGATCGGCGGCGGCGCCGACAACGGCGAAGTCGGGGCCGCGTGGGTCTTCACGCGCTCGGGCTCGACCTGGACCCAGCAGCCGGAAAAGCTGACCGGCGGCGGCGAGATCGGCAAAGCTCATTTCGGCTCAAGCGTCGCGTTGTCGGGCGACGGCAACAACGCGCTGATCGGCGGCCTGACCGACAACGGTGAAGTCGGGGCGGCGTGGGTCTTCACGCGCTCGGGCTCGACCTGGACTCAGCAGGGCGCAAAGCTGACGGGCGGAGAAGAGGGCGGCAAAGCCGAATTCGGCGAGAGCGTGGAGCTGTCGGCGGACGGCGAAACCGCACTGATCGGCGGCTATGCGGACAGCGGCGCGGTCGGGGCGGCGTGGGTATTCACACGCGCGGGCGAAACGTGGACCCAGCAGGGAGCCAAGCTGACCGGGGGCGGGGAGGTCGGGGCAGGTCGCTTCGCCTTCAGCGTCGGCCTGTCAGCCGATGGCAACACCGCGTTGATCGGCGGCGGCAGCGACAACAGCGGAGTGGGGGCGGCGTGGGTCTTCACGCGCTTGGGCTCGACCTGGACTCAGCAGGGCGAAAAGCTGACAGGCAGTGGCGAGGTCGGCGAAGGGCATTTCGGCTTCAGCGTCGCCCTTTCGGCGGACGCGAGCACCGCCCTGGTCGGCGGCCCGGCCGACAAAACCGAAATTGGGGCGGCATGGGCGTTCCTGAGCCCGCCGCAGATCCCGCCGACCGTCGTGACGGGAGCGGCGTCGTCGATCACACAGACCTCGGCGACCTTGAACGCGACGGTCAATCCCAACAATCAGACGGTGAGCGACTGCCACTTCGACTACGGAACCACTCCGCTCTACGGGACCAGCGTGCCCTGCACGACGCTGCCGGGGTCGGGGTCGAGCCCCGTGGCGGTGTCCGCGCCGCTGAGCGGCCTGAGCGCGAATACCACCTACCACTTCCAGATCGTCGCGACCAACCCGACCGGTACGAGCACCGGCGCCGATCAGACGTTCACGACCGCCGAGCCGCCGGAATATGGGAGATGCGTGAAACTCGCGAAAGGCGTGAAAGGCAAGTACGCAACCGCCGCCTGCACTTCCGCGGCGACGGCAGAAAAATTCGCGTTCGAATGGGAACCCGGGCCAGGGCCGAAAGCGAAATTTACGACCACCATCAAAGAACTGACCGTTGCAACGCTCGAAACCGTCACCAAAAAACAGGTCGTCTGCACGGGCCAGACGAGCACGGGTGAATACACCGGGCGCAAAACGGTGGGCAGCGTCGTCATCACCTTCACAGGATGCGAATCGGGGAGCTCCAAATGCACGAGCTCAGGTGCGGCAGAAGGAGAAGTGGTGACAAAAACGCTCGAAGGCGTCCTGGGAATTGAAAAAACATCGACCGAAGGACCCGTCAAAGACAAAATCGCCCTTGACCTCTTCCCGGTGGGAAAAACAGGACTGCTGATGGAATTCAGCTGTGGCCTTACCCCGGTGTCGGTGCAGGGCTCAGTGCTCAACCCGGTCAAGACAAACAAAATGCTGTTGATGGCCACAGTGAAATATGCAGCGACAGCCGGCAAACAGAAACCCGACAAATTTGAGGGCCTGCCCAAGGACGTACTGGAAACCTCATTCGGCGAAGCCGCATTCGAACAGTCCGGGTTGAAACTCACGGAGATACAAGCCAACGAAGAAAAAATCGAGATAAATACGGTTGTCTAGCGACTTCGACCGACCCTCGAGACTCGGCTGGTAGCGGCGGGGACAGTTGACGACTAGGCGCCCCCGCCGTCGGGCTGCGGGCGCGCCACTGCGCCGCGGTCGCTAGGCTCCCGGCCATGGGCGAGTTCCCGTCAGTCTGCGTGATCGGCGCCGGAGTGAGTGGCCTGACCGCCTGCAAGGCGCTGGCGGACTTCGGCGTGCCGCACACGTGCTTCGAGGCGTCCGACGAGGTCGGCGGCAATTGGTACTTCCGCAACCCCAACGGCGTCTCCTCGGCGTATCGGTCGCTGCACATCGACATATCCAAGCCGTCGATCTCCTTCCGCGACTTCCCGATGCCCGACCGCTACCCGGACTATCCGCACCACTCGCACATCTTCGAGTGGCTTCGCGACTACGCCGACGCGTTCGACCTGCGCGAGGCGATCCGCTTCAACACGCGCGTGCAGCACGCCGAGCGGGGCCCCGGGGGAGGGTGGCGGATGACGCTGCCGGACGGCGCTCGGGAGAGCTTCGACGCGTTGCTCGTATGCAACGGCCATCACTGGGATCCGCGCTACCCGGACTTCCCGGGGCGCTTCGACGGTCCCCAGGTCCATTCGCACGACTACATCGACCCGAGCACGCCGCTGGACCTGCAGGGCAAGCGCGTGCTCGTGGTGGGCATCGGCAACAGCGCGGTCGACATCGTCTCCGAGCTGGCTCGAAAGACGATGTGCGAGACGGTTTTCCTCTCGACCCGGTCGGGCGCCTACGTGATCCCGAAGTACATCTTCGGGAAGCCCGCGGATCAGGTCGTGAAGACCAATCCGAGGGTCTCTGTGACCCTCCAGCGGCGTGCTCGGGTCGATGTAGTCGTGCGAATGGACCTGGGG
>DATHGU010000001.1:0-5039 GCA_035317495.1 Solirubrobacteraceae bacterium | reverse complement strand
ATCTTCGATTCGCTTGCGCCGACGAGCATCTCGCATGCCTCCGAGCACGCCGATCTGAGCGTCTTCGCCGGCCGGCGCGTGGCGGTCATCGGGTCGGGACAGAGCGCACTGGAGTCGGCGGCGTTGCTCAACGAGCATGGCGCACAGGTCGAGGTCCTGGCGCGCGCCGGGGATGTCTATTGGCTCGGCTGGAACCCGAACGGCGACGTTCGCGCTCGACTACGCTGGCCAAAACCGCCGACGGACGTCGGCGGACGGGCAACCGGATGGATCGCCTCCACCCCGAGCGGCTTTCGCCTCATACCCTCCGCGCGCGCGAAGGAGATCGTGCAGTTCCGCTGCCTGCGCCCGGCCGGGGCCGGCTGGCTGCGCCCGCGACTGACAGAGGTCAAGCTGTCGCTCGGGAGAGGAGTGCTCGCGGCGGAGCGATCCGGCGAGCAGGTCGAGCTGACGCTCGACGACGGCACGACGCGGACCGTCGATCACGTGTTCCTGGGGACCGGCTACGAGGTCGACGTGCGCCGCTATCCGTTCCTCGCGCCGCAGTTGAGCGGCGAACTGGAGCTCTCCGCGGGGGCGCCGGTGCTGCGCCCGGGGCTGGAATCCTCCGTTCACGGGCTGCACTTCGTCGGCGCCTCGGCGACCAGCAGCTTCGGGCCGATCATGCGCTTCGTCGTCGGTACCTGGTACGCCGCCCCGGCCGTCACGCGCAGGGTGCTCGGACAGCGCCAGCCGCTGCTCAGCCAGTCCTATTGAGCCGCTCCGCCGCTCAGCGCGCGGCGTGCGACGCGTGCTTTGCGCGCCTGGCGCGTGCCCGGTGGGCGGCGCGCTTGTGCTTGTGCGCGGCCGCTGCGCGTCGCTGGCGCGTGGCGGCGGCGCGCTTGGCGGCGGTGCTGGCGGCCACCTGAGCGGTTCCCTTGGCCGGCTTTTTCTGCTTCTGCGGAGGAGGTGGGGCCGACGGTTCTTCCACGGGGGGCGGCGTGGTGCCTCCCCCGCCTTCTTTTCCCACCGGCGGCGGAACACCACCCGACGGAGCCCCTTCAGCACCGAGGCGGCTTGCGATTTCGGGCACCGCGCCGGCGCAGGCCGAGCCCGCGAGCGGGCGAACGCCGCCGTCGCTGGTGGCGAGGAGTTGGCCAGCCGCTGCGGTCACGTTGTTGAGCGCGGTGAAGCCTCCAGCGCCTGTGTCGACCCCGCGTGTCGACACGCAGTTGTTCTGCGCGATGTTGCCGACGCCGAGCGGGTTGCCGGACGGGTACCAGGATTCGACATCGCGGCGGACGAGCGAGTTGACGATCAGGTTGTGTTCGAGGAGATTGCCGTTCGACGCGACCCCGCCGTCACCCGAGAAGATGACGCCCTCGCCGTTTTCCGAGATCACGTTGCCGCTGATCACGGCGCCCGTCGAGCTGGGGTACAGCTGGACGCCGCGATCGGCGTTGTGCGCGATCAGGTTGTCGACGATTCGCGTGTTGGTCGCGACCTGCACGTAGATGCCGTGGTCGTGGTTGGCCGCCGGCATGACCCCGCAGTCGTGGATTCGATTTTTGGCGATCACCGTGGAGTCCGCCACGCCGTACGTCGCGCTGCCGACGTCGAAGCAGATTTCCGTGTGTTCGTTCGTGACATCGTCCGATTCGAATGTCGCGTGACCGCCGTTGATCGTCGGGCTCGGGAGCGGTTTCGATTCGGATTGGTGATTCCCGTTGAGATCGAGAGCCGCGACGGTCACGTAGTTCGAGCCCCGCGGCACATACAGCCGTCCGGTGATCAGCGCACGCTCGCCGGGATAGCTGCGCAGCACGATCGGCGCCCCGGCGGCGCCGCCATGGTTGAAGCGCAGGCCTCCATCGTAGGCGCCGGCGCGCAGGCACCCGATCTGTCCGGGCGCCAGCGAGTCGGCCAGCTTCTGTGCGGTGCGAAAGGGAGCAGTGGCGGCGCCGCTCTGAGTGTCAGAGCCCTGCGGCGAGCTCAGCTTGTCGCAGGTTGTCGGAGCCGATTCGGCGCGGGCGGCCGGGGCCGCCAGGCCGGCCGTGAGGCCGATGAGCACGAGCGTCGTGGCGAGCTTGCGACGATTCGGCCGGGCGGCCGAGGAGGGCGAAGGGGCGAAGGACAGAGTGGCGGTGGGGCATGAAACTCGGCTTGCGCGACTCAGCATCGATGGATCGGCCTCCGTAAGGGTGGTGGGAGACCTTCATCGACGTCGACCTGCTTCCCATGACCGAACCGAGCCCGCCCTCCGACGAACGTCCACCTGCCTGTGGCCCTCATCGCCGCGGCGGAATAGTCGATACCGTTGTCGAGATGCGCCGCCGCCCGCCCGCACCACAGAACCATGCCACGAGCTAGCGACCCGGCGCGGGCAGCCGACTGGCTGGCACCGCAGGGGCCTCGAGAGGGCCTCGGCCACTACGTGGAGATCATCCGCGACCGGCGCAAACTGATCATCGCCTGCGTGGTGATCGTGACGATCGTGGCGGGCGTGTACGCGAAGCTCGCCTCGCCCACCTACAAGGCCGAATCGCACCTGCTCGTCACGCCGGTGAACGGCGAAAGCAGCCTGATCGGGCTAGGCCTGATCACCAGCTCCGGCAACCCCACGGGCGACGTCTCAACCGCCGCGAGCCTGGTGACCACCTCCGAAGTCGCGGCGCTCGTCGCGGCAAGGGTCGGACACACGACCGGCCGGGCGGTGCTCGGGCAGGTCAGCGCCGTGCCGGTCGCCCAGAGCAACGTCGTCGCGGTCACCGCCAGCGCCTCGACTGCCAAGCGCGCGCAGGAAATCGCCAACGCCTTCGCGCTTGCGACCGTCCAGAACCGTACTCGGACGCTGCACCGTCAGCTCGAATCGATCATCCCCACGATCAGGCAGCAGGTCGAAGCGCTTCCCGTCGCCCAGCGAACGGGCCAGGGCTCGCTCGGCGAACGACTCTCCTCGCTGCAGACGCTGCTGGCCGGACCCGATCCGACGATCTCCGTCGAGTCGCTCGCCCAGCGCCCGCAGTCACCATCGTGGCCGAAAACGAAGCTGAGCATCATCGCCGGCATCCTGATTGGGCTCGTCATCGGGCTGGGCGGCGCCTTCGCGCTGGAGAGCCTGGATCCGCGGGTGCGGCGCGAGGAGACGCTGCGCCGTATCTTCCGCCTGCCCGTGCTCGCGCGCATCCCCCGCGAACGCCGGCCGGCGTCGCGCAAGCTGCCGATGCGCCCGGGCGAACTCTCGCCGGCCGCGCAGGAGAGCTACCGCATGCTGCGCGTCGCCCTGGGCGCGCGCGGCCACCCCGAGGGCACGCGCTCGATGATGGTCACCGGCTCGACGCGCTCGGAGGGCAAGTCGACGGTGGCGCTCAACCTGGCCGCCACGCTTGCCTTCTCCGGTCACAAGGTGATCCTCGTGGAGGCCGACCTGCGGCGTCCGTCGCTCGCGGGGGCGCTGGACCTGCTGGCAAAGCGCGGCAAACGCGGGACCGCGGGCGTCCTGATGGGCGAGATCTCGCTGCGCGACGCGCTCGTGCAGGTCAAACGCCTGAGCGACAACCTCAGCGCGCTGCTCGTCGAGCAGTCGGCGCCGTACCTGGCCGACGGCCTGCTCGCCGCGAGCGACGAGATCGTCGAGCAGGCCCGAGCGCTCGCCGACTATGTGGTCTTCGACGCGCCCCCTGTGACCGAGGTCAGCGATGCGCTGCCTCTGAGCCAGCACGTCGATGACGTGCTGATCGTCGCGCGCCTCGGCTACAGCCGCACCGACCAGCTCGTGAACCTGGGCGAAGTCCTCTCGCGCCAGGGCGTCCGTCCGTCGGGCCTGGTGATCGTCAGCGACGACTTCAACCAGGGAAGCGGCTACTACGCACCCACGCCTTCGCCGCCGAACCGACTCGGCGGCAGGGTTCGCGAGCAGATCCCCGCAATCGGGGCGTAGTGCCGAGATGAACGCCCGGGGGCGCGCGTTCGAGCTGCTCCCGTCGTCGATCCTCGCGGCGGCGGCGATCCTCGGGGTGATCGCAGCTCTGCAGCCGATCATCGCCGTGGCGGCCGGTGCGGCGGTCGTTCTCGCCTACATCGTGTTCAGCGACCTCGCCGTGGGCTTCGCGGTGCTCGCGTTCCTCAGCTTCCTGGACACGCTCTCCTCCAGCTCACTGAGTCCCGCGAAGGCGGTTGGATTGTTGCTCGTCGTGGCGTGGCTGGGCCACTTCAGCTCGACCGTGCGCGAGCAGCGTGACTTCTTCGCCGAGCACGCACACCTCACGTGGGTGCTGATCGCGTTCATTGGGTGGGGCGCCGTGTCGTTGGTGTGGGCCACGCAGCTCGGCCCGGGGATCGCCTCGCTGTCGCGGTACGCGCCCAACATGTTGCTTCTTCCGATCGCATACACGGCGGTGCGCACGCGTCGCGACCTGGCGATCGTGCTCGGCGCGATCGTGTTCGGCGCGATCGTCGCGGCGGGCTTTGGGATTACCCAGCCGGCTGACGCCTCCCAACTCGTCGAAGCAAGCTCGCGTGCAACCGGCACGATCGGCGATCCGAACGAACTCGCTGCGGTCCTGCTCGTGGGCCTCGCGCTCGGCGGCGGCTTCGCGCTCGGGCGCGGGCGCGCCCCGCTGATGCGCATCGCGGGAGCGTTGGCCGTGCCGCTGTGCGCCGCGGGAGTCTTCCTCAGCCTGTCCCGCGGAGGGCTGGTCGCGATGGGCGCGCTGCTGGTCGCGGCGACGATCTTTGCCGGCCGCTGGCGGGTTGCGATCACGGCGATGCTCCTGGCGGTGGCCGTCGGCGGGGTCGTGTATTTCACGGAGCTCGCGCCCCTTCCCGCGCGCGAACGCGTCACCAACACGAGCGGCGGATCCGGACGATCGGATCTGTGGACCGTCGGCTGGCGGATGGTGAAGGCGCATCCGGTGACCGGCGTCGGCGTCGGCAACTTCCAAGCCGTCTCGGCAGACTACGTCCTGCAGCCCGGGACGATCACGCGGGCCGACCTGATCTTCTCGCAGGCGCCGAAGGTCACGCACAACACCTATCTCGAGGTGATGGCGGAGGAGGGC